>JAFKLU010000386.1:0-13735 GCA_017304105.1 Sphingomonadales bacterium | reverse complement strand
CCGCTCTCGGGCTTGCACCTGCGCTGCGCAGTCATTAAGGGACACGCCCACAAGGGGCACCGGTAGGTCGCGACGTCAGGAATCGCGCCTCGGGCAATTCGGAGACAGAAGGCGCATGAGCGATCGTTTCAATACCATTGCGGGCTGGGCATTGTTTGCCGGCATCATTGCGCTGGGTGGCGGCATTGTCGCGAGCAAGTTGTTCCATAGCGAGCGGCCCGAGCCGATGGGCTATGCGATCGCGGGCGTGGAGGCAGAAGGTGAAGGCGGCGCGTCCGGTCCGGGCCTGAACACCCTGCTCGCCAGCGCGGATGTCGCGGCGGGCGAGAAGGTCTTCGCCAAGTGCGTGGCCTGCCACACGATCAATCAGGGCGGCGCCAACGGCATCGGCCCCAATCTCTACGCCACTGTCGGCGAGGCAGTCGCGCAGGGCAAGGCGGGCTTTGCCTTCTCCGACGCGCTCAAGAGCAAGGGCGGCACCTGGACCTTCGAGGCGCTCGATCACTGGCTCGCCAGCCCGCGTGAGTTCGCGCCCGGCACCAAGATGAGCTTCGCCGGCCTCAGCAAGCCCGAGGATCGCGCCAACCTGATCGCCTATCTGAATTCGCAGGGCTCGAACCTGCCGCTGCCCGCCGCCGATGCGGCGCCGGCTGCCGAAGGCGCCGCCAATGCCGCGGCCCCGGCCGAGGGCGCCAACAGCGCCGAGCCGGCGGCGACCAATGAGGCTGCCCCGGCGAGCGAATAAGCGCTCCGGCTTTCGCTGATTCGATGAAGGCGGCTCCTGGGAGCCGCCTTTTTCATTGCCATCCTGAATCGTCACCCGGCCGCCGCCGGCGTGAAGCGTTTTTTTTTGAGCCCAGATTGAAGCGGGCCCATCCCGTTCGTGTCGAACGGAGCACAACGGGGGGCTATCTGATCAGCACATGCCCTAGCAGCCCGGCGCGCCGCTGTCGGCGTAGAATTCTTCCACCACCGCCCATGCCTCCTCGGCGGTCTCGACCCAGTTGAACAGGTCGAGGTCGCGCGGGCTGATCACGCCCTCCTCGGCCAGCGCCTCGAAATTGACGACGCGCGTCCAGAAGTCCTTGCCGAACAGCAGGATGGGGATGGGCTTCATCTTGCCGGTCTGCACCAGCGTCAGCAGCTCGAAGAACTCGTCGAACGTGCCGAAGCCGCCCGGAAACACTGCCAGTGCCCGTGCCCGCAGCGTGAAATGCATCTTGCGGAGCGCGAAATAGTGGAACTGGAAGCTCAGCTCCGGCGTCACATAGCTGTTGGGATTCTGTTCGTGGGGAAGCACGATGTTGAGGCCGATCGACGCGGCGCCCACGTCCGCGGCGCCGCGATTGGCCGCTTCCATGATCGAGGGGCCGCCGCCCGAGCAGACCACGAAATTGCGGCAGCCTTCTGCATTCTCGGGGAATTTCGCGGCGATCCGCGCGAGCTTGCGCGCCTCGTCATAATATTTGGCTTTCTCGGCCAGGCGAGTCGCGACGAGCCGCTCCTGATCGGTCAGCGCCGCGTCGAGTTGCGCCTGCGCGGCCTCCGGCTCAGGAATACGCGCCGAGCCGTAGAAGACGAAGGTCGAGCTGATCCTGGCCTCGTCGAGCAACAGTTCCGGCTTCAGCAGTTCGAGCTGGAAGCGGACCGGGCGCAGATCGGGACGGAGCAGGAAGTCCTTGTCCTGAAACGCCAGCTTGTAGGAAACGCTCTGGGTTTGCGGCGAGGGAACGGCACGCCCCGCATCGCGCACTTCCTCGCGCGCGGGACGGAACTTGCTCTCACTAACGGATGGAGTTTCAGCCATTGCGGGCCGCTAGAACATTTCGCGCGGGAAGGAAACCATGCGCGGGTTAACGGCAGTAACCGCCCTTTCCGCCCATATCGAAGTGGAAGTGATCGCGGTGCGCGGCATTGTAATCGGGGCTTAGCACGGTCGGGAACCGCTTGCAGGCGCTCTCGCGGATGCGGCGCAGGAACTGCGCTGTGGGCCCGGTCATGTTCCAGTCGTTGAGCAGGCTGATCCGCCGCCCATCTGCCAGCACGAAGGCGGCGATATCGACGGCATTGGCCCGCGCATGCTCGCTGCGCTTGCCCGCGACCGTCCCGCCCGATCCGCGCACGTCCCGGCAGGCATAGGTGCCGAACGTGTCGATCCGCACCACCTCGCTGCCCAGATAGAGTCGCGCGGCGGGCCGCACCGCATAGCGCACCCAGCCGGCGAAGGTGGAGGCGAGCGGACAGGTCATGGCGCCGAGATTTGCGGTCGGCGTGCCGATGTCGAGCAGCCTGATGGTGTCGATGATCGCGCAGCCGCCGCCCTTGTCCTCATTGGGCAGGGGCGAATAGCGGACCTGCGCGGCATCGAGCCTGGCCGTGCACATGCGAAAGGACTGGCTGCTGGGCATCACCGGCGGCCGCGCGGGCCGGCTGGCGCTGCTGACGGGGCGCTTGTGCACGATGCTGTGATCGGCGCAGGCGGTGAGGCCGGCAAGCGCACCGAGCGCCGCCAGCCGCACGAAGGTCGAGATCGTCTCCCACGCGGCCATGCCCCCTCTATGAATCAAGCGGGGGCGCCCTGCCAATAGCCCACGCCCAATCGAGTCGATTTCGGGCCGACACGAAGCCGTGCGGATCGGGTCCGCCCCGGATGCCATTGGCGAAGGCGCGAACGTCGCAGACGGCCGCCATTCCGGAGGAGCGCGCGTCTCTTTCGTTGACTTGTGGCCATAAATCTCTATGGCCGCCCACGGGCCACGCGGTCCCAACGCCGCGCGTGCTCTCTGCAAGGAGACGCATTACATGACTGAGGTTTCGAAGCCGGCTCGCAAGCCGGCCCGCCCCTATTTCTCGTCCGGCCCCTGCGCCAAGCCGCCCGGCTATGACCCGGCGAAGCTCGCCACGGACGTGCTGGGACGCTCCCACCGCTCGAAGCTCGGCAAGGATCGCCTCGCTCTCTGCATCAACCTGATGCGCGAGTTGCTGAACCTGCCCGACACGCACCGCATCGGCATCGTGCCCGGTTCGGACACCGGCGCTTTCGAGATGGCCATGTGGACCATGCTCGGCGCCCGTCCGGTGACGACGCTCGCTTGGGAGAGCTTCGGTGAAGGTTGGGTCACCGATGCCGCCAAGCAGCTGAAGCTCGATCCCACGGTCATCCGCGCCGATTATGGCCAGCTGCCCGATCTCACGCAGGTCGACTGGTCGAACGACGTGCTGTTCACCTGGAACGGGACCACCTCGGGCGTGCGCGTCCCCAATGGCGACTGGATCCCGGCGGACCGCGAAGGCCTCGTCTTCGCCGACGCGACCAGCGCCGTGTTCGCCTATGAGTTGCCGTGGGACAAGATCGACGTCGCCACCTTCTCCTGGCAGAAGGTGCTGGGCGGCGAGGGCGGCCATGGCGTGCTGATCCTCGGCCCCCGCGCTGTCGAGCGGCTGGAGAGCTACACGCCGGCCTGGCCGCTCCCCAAGGTTTTCCGCCTCATCTCCAAGGGCAAGCTCGCCGAGGGCGTGTTCAAGGGCGAGACGATCAACACCCCGTCCATGCTCGCCGTGGAGGACGCGATCTATGCGCTCGAATGGGCCAAGACCATCGGCGGCGCCAAGGGCCTGATCGCCCGCGCGCAGGCCAATGCCGATGCGCTGAACGCCATCGTCGAGGCGCGTTCGTGGCTCGGCCATCTCGCAGCCGATCCGGCCAGCCGCTCGATCACCAGCGTCTGCCTCACCGTCGAGGGCGCGGACGAGGCGACCATCAAGAAGATGGCCTCGCTGCTGGAGAAGGAAGGCGCGGCCTATGACGTGGCGGGCTATCGCGATGCCCCGCCGGGCCTGCGCATCTGGTGCGGAGCCACTGTCGACACAGCGGACGTAGAGGCGCTGGGGCCGTGGCTCGACTGGGCCTATGCCGAGGCCAAGGCCGCGCTCGCAGCCGCCTGATCTCCCTTTTCCGTCATTCCCGCCCACGCGGGAAGCCAGGCCACAGTAGCGCATCATCGCCCCTGGATCCCCGCGTTCGCGGGGATGACGTCCCAGAACAAGGAACACGATTCCATGCCCAAGGTACTCATTTCCGACAAGATGGACCCTCAGGCCGCGCAGATCTTCCGCGATCGCGGCGTCGAGGTCGACGAGATCACGGGCCTGAAGCCCGATCAGCTCATCGAAATCATCGGCCAGTATGATGGTCTCGCCATCCGCTCCTCGACCAAGGTCACCAAGGAGATCCTGGACGCGGCGACCAATCTCAAGGTGATTGGCCGCGCCGGCATCGGCGTCGACAATGTCGACATCCCCTACGCCTCGGCGAAGGGTGTGGTGGTCATGAACACGCCGTTCGGCAACTCGATCACGACGGCCGAACATGCCATCGCGCTCATGTTCGCGCTGGCTCGCCAGCTTCCCGAGGCGGATGCCTCGACCCAGGCCGGCAAGTGGGAGAAGAACCGCTTCATGGGCGTCGAGGTCACGGGCAAGACGCTCGGCCTCATCGGCGCGGGCAATATCGGCTCGATCGTCGCCAGCCGCGCGCTCGGCCTCAAGATGAAGGTCGCCGCCTATGACCCATTCCTGACGCCCGAGCGCGCCGTCGAGATGGGGGTAGAGAAGGTGACGCTGGACGAGCTGCTGGCGAAGGCCGACTTCATCACGCTGCACACGCCCCTCACCGACCAGACGCGCAACATTCTCTCGAAGGAGAATCTCGCCAAGACCAAGAAGGGCGTGCGCATCATCAACTGTGCGCGCGGCGGCCTGATCGACGAAGCGGCGCTCAAGGAAGGGCTCGACAGCGGCCATATCGCAGGCGCGGCGCTGGACGTGTTCCAGACCGAGCCGGCAACGGACAGCCCGCTGTTCGGCACGCCGAACTTCATCTCCACGCCGCATCTGGGCGCCTCGACCAGCGAGGCGCAGGTGAACGTGGCGCTGCAGGTGGCCGAGCAGCTCAGCGACTATCTGATGACCGGCGGCGTGACCAATGCCCTCAACATGCCGAGCCTCTCGGCCGAGGAAGCGCCCAAGGTGCGCCCCTATCTCTCGCTCGCCGAGAAGCTGGGCAGCCTCGTCGGCCAGCTCGCGCACGACAATCTCACCAACATCGCGATCGAGGTGGAAGGCGCCGCCGCCGAGCTCAACATCAAGCCGATCACCGGTGCGGTGCTGACCGGCCTGATGCGCCGCTACAGCGACACGGTGAACATGGTGAACGCGCCCTTCCTCGCCCGCGAGCGCGGCATCAGCGTGCGCGAGGTGCGCCACGAGCGCGAGGGGGATTATCACACGCTGCTGCGCGTGACGGTCGAGACCAGCCAGGGCGCGCGCTCGGTCGCGGGCACGCTGTTCGGTAATGCCAATCCGCGTCTGGTCGAGCTGTTCGGCATCAAGGTCGAGGCCGATCTCGATGGCGAGATGCTCTACATCAACAATAATGACTCGCCCGGCTTCATCGGTTCGGTCGGTTCGATCCTCGGCGCTGCCGGGATCAACATCGGCACGTTCCACCTGGGTCGCCGGGACGCAGGCGGGGACGCGATCCTGCTGCTCTCGGTCGACGAGGCAGTGCCGGCCGAGCTGATGCGCCAGATCGAGGCGCTGCCCAATGTGCGCCTCGTCCGTCCGCTGAAGTTCTAAGCTCTGAGCCCGTCCCCCTCTCCAGAGCGAGAGGGGGACGGGCATCCCGGCTGAGCGGCCCGCCTGCACAGCCCATCTGCGCGCCGCCAGTGGCTTGCATCGCGTCCCCGCCGGATAGGCCGGGCGTCCACGGGCGGCCAAGTCCGCCGCGACCTCATCCCTCTGTGAATTCCGGCCCATCTGCGGCGCCCTGCTGCGCCCATCGTCCAGGCCTTACGGCTCCCCTGACCCTCAGATAGTCGCCGCCGACCGCGCCACGATCCTGCCTTGTCTTCCCAAGCCGGCCTTTTTCGGGTCAGATGCGCCGACAGGAGATCGGCCCCGCGATGATCCGCTTTTCCCATGTGAGCAAGAGCTACGGCGCGCGGCGCGTGCTGGACGACGTGTCGCTGGCGATCCCGCGCGGCGAATTCGTGGCGCTGGTCGGCCAGTCCGGCGCAGGCAAGACGACCCTGCTCAAGGCGGTCAACCGGCTCACCGGGATCGACGCGGGCAAGGTGGAGGTGAGCGGGCGCGATGTGATGGCGCAGAGCCCGAGCGTGCTGCGCCGTGGCATCGGCTATGTCTTCCAGGGCGTCGGCCTCTTCCCGCACATGAGCGTCGCGGAAAATATCTGGCTGGTGCCGCGCCTTATCGGTCAGCCGGAGGCGCAGCGCGAAGCCCGCATCGCCGAGCTGCTCGATCTCGTCGCCCTGCCGCCGGACGTGGCGAATCGCCGTCCCGCCCAGCTTTCCGGCGGGCAGGCGCAACGTGTCGGCTTTGCCCGCGCGCTCGCCGCCGGACCGTCGATCATGCTGATGGACGAGCCGTTCGGCGCGCTCGATCCGGTGACGCGCGGCGAGCTGGGCGCCGCCTATCGCGCGCTGCATGAGCGCATGGGCCTCACCAGCCTGCTCGTCACGCATGACATGGCAGAAGCGCTGCTGCTCGCCGACCGGGTGATCGTCCTGGGGGAGGGCAGCATCCTTGCCGACCAGCCCCCCGCCGCGCTGATCCGGCAGGCCGGGGATGGCCCTGCCGGCACCATGATCGCCGCGGCGCGCGGCACCGCCGCCCGGCTCGAAGCACTGGCGCGGGGCCGCTGATGGGCAGCGTCGGCTGGCCCGAGCTGCTGCGGCTGACGCAGGCGCATCTGTTCCTGAGCGGCTGCGCGGTGCTCGCGGCGATCGTGATCGGCCTGCCGATCGCCGTGCTGGCCGCGCGCAACCCGCGCGTGCGTGGGCCATTCCTCGCCGCGATCAGCCTGCTGCAGACGATCCCCGGCCTTGCCCTGCTCGCGCTCTTCTATCCGCTGCTGCTGTTCATCGCGCGGGCGAGCGGCCTCCCCATCCCGGCGCTCGGCTTCCTGCCCGCCCTGCTGGCGCTCGGCGTCTATGCGCTGCTGCCGATCGTGCGCAATGGCGTGGCGGCCATCCAGGGCATCGATCCCGCGCTCGCGGAGGCGGCCGACGGCCTCGGCATGACCGGGCGGCAGAAGCTGCTGCTCGTCGAGCTGCCTCTCGGCGCGCCGGTCATCCTCGCGGGAATCCGCACCGCCGCCGTGTGGACGATCGGCACCGCCACGCTCGCCACCACCATCGGCCAGCCAAGCCTTGGCGATCTCATCTTCTCCGGACTCCAGACCGAGGATTGGCGGCGCGTGCTCATCGGCTGCCTTGCCGCCGCCGCTCTCGCGATCCTCGTAGACGCCATCCTCTCCCTCATCGAGTCCGGCCTCGCCCTGCGCTCGCCGGTCCGCCGGGGTGCGGGCCTCGTCCTGCTCGCCCTTGCCGCCCTCGCCACCTTCGCGCCGCTCGGGGCAAGCCGGGCGGAACGCGTCGTCATCGTCGGCGCCAAGAATTTCTCCGAGCAATATATCCTCGCCCAGCTCATCGAGGATCGGCTGCGCGCGGCCGGCTACCGCACGGAGCGGCGCGACAATCTCGGCTCCGCCATCGCCTATCGCGCGCTCGCTGCCGGGGATATCGGCGTCTATGTCGATTATTCGGGCACGCTCTGGACCAATGTCCTCAAGCGCACCGACACCCCGCCCGCCGACGCGATGCTGAAGACGCTCGGGGAGGCGCTTTCGCGGCGCGACAAGGTGACGCTCCTCGGTCCCCTCGGCTTCGAGAACGCCTATGCCTTCGCCATGACCCGCGCCCGTGCCCGTGCGCTCGGCATCGCCACGCTGGACGATCTCGCCCGCGCCGCCCCGCGCCTGCGCCTCGCCACCGATCTGGAATTTCTGAGCAGGCCGGAATGGCAGGCCGTGATGCGCCACTATCGCCCGCAATTCCGCGATGCGCGCCCCTACAGCCCCACCTTCATGTATCGCGCGCTGGCGGACGGCTCCGCCGACGTCATCTCCGCCTTCTCGTCGGACGGCCGCATCGCCGCCATGGACCTCGTGACCCTCGCGGATCCGCGCGGCGCGCTGCCGCATTATGACGCAGTGCTGCTGCTCAGCCAGCGCAGCGCTGCCGATGCGCGGCTGGTGGCGGCGCTGCGCCCGCTCATCGGCGCCATCGACATCGACCGGATGCGCGCGGCCAACTGGATGGTCGATCGCGACGCGGACAAGCGCACGCCCGCGCAGGCCGCCGCGTGGCTCGCCAGCGGGAAGACCGAAGCGCCCAAGTAACCAAATCGCCCCTCGCGCGTATAATCCCCAGGAGGGTCGTCACCGATCAGCCGGTTCGAAGCGAATGGAGGCTAGGACCCATGACCGCGACGCGTCGCTCCATGGCGGGGGACAACAGGGTGGCGAGCGTTCTCGCCCGTCGCTATCGACAGGTGCGTGCGCTCAGCCTTTCGCTCGCCGAGCGACTGTCCGATGCGGACGCCACCGCCCAGTCCATGCCGGATGCCTCGCCGGTCAAATGGCATCTGGCCCACACCACATGGTTCTTCGAGACCTTCGTGCTGCGCGACCATCTGCCCGGTTACGCCTTGTTTGACGAACGCTGGCATTTTCTCTTCAACAGCTATTACGAGGCGGAGGGCGCGCGCCATGCCCGGCCCCATCGCGGGCTCCTCACCCGCCCCTCGCTGGGCGAGATACGCACCTATCGCGGCTCCGTGGACGAGGCGATGCTCATCGCCATGCCGATCCTTGCCGAGACGTGCGCGGATCTCATCGAGCTGGGCCTCGCGCATGAGCAGCAGCATCAGGAACTGCTGCTGACCGATCTCAAGCATCTCCTCTCCTGCAACCCGCTCGGCCCCGCGCCTTGTGGAAATCGGCGCGCAGCGTGCCGACTTCGCCTTCGACAATGAGCAGCCCGCGCACCGCCACTTCATCAATGGCCACGCGCTCGCCAGCCGACCGGTCACCAATGGCGAGTGGATCGAATTCATCGAGGACAGGGGCTATGCGACCCCCACCCTCTGGCTCTCGGACGGTTGGGCCTGGGTGAACGGCGAGCGCATTTCCGCGCCGCTTTACTGGCGCCGCCGCGACGATGGCTGGGAAGAATTCACCCTCTCCGGCTGGCATCCGGTCGATCCCGCCGCCCCGGTCGCTCATGTCAGCTTCTACGAGGCGGATGCCTTCGCGGCCTGGGCCGGCGCACGCCTGCCGACCGAGCAGGAATGGGAGGCGGCCGCGCAGGGCCTCGATCCCACCGGCGGCATCCAGCTCGACGATGCCGAGCCTATTGCGCCCCGCTTCCCTGATGGGGAAGACGGCTTCTGCGCGATGTTCGGCACCGTCTGGGAATGGACCGCCTCGGCCTATCGTCCCTATCCCGGTTTCCGCACGGCGCCCGGCGCCGTGGGCGAATATAACGGCAAGTTCATGAGCGGCCAGTTCGTGCTCAAGGGCGGGAGCTGCGCGACGCCGCGTGGCCATGTGCGCGCCACCTATCGCAATTTCTTCTACCCCCACCAGCGCTGGCAGTTCACCGGCCTGCGCCTCGCCAGGGATCTCTGACATGGGCGTGCACGCGGACCTGAAGCTTGTCGACCATGACGAGGACGGCGTCGATCTCGCCTTCCGCGCGGACGTGCTCAGCGGCCTTGCCGAGCCGCAAAAGGCGATCCCCGCCCGCTGGTTCTACGATCGCACCGGCTCCGAGCTGTTCGAGCAGATCACCGCCCTGCCCGAATATTATCCCACGCGCACCGAAACCGCGCTCCTCGCCCGGCATGGCGCTGAATTCGCGCGACTGGTCGGCCGGGGCCGCGCCGTGGTCGAGTTCGGATCGGGCAGCTCGGTCAAGACGCCGCTGCTGCTGCGCGCCATCGATGCCGCCGCTTATGTGCCCATCGACATCTCGGGCGATTTCCTGCGCGCGTCCGCCGCCGAGCTGGCCGCCGACTTCCCCGATCTGCCGATCATGCCGGTCGAGGCGAATTTCATGAAGCCGGTGCGCCTGCCCGCGTCCGTGCGGGGCATGGACATGCTCGGCTTCTTCCCCGGCTCGACGATCGGCAACATGGTCCCCCACAGCGCCGTGGACCTGCTGCGTTCCATGCGCGAGACGCTGGGCGATTGCGCCCGGCTGCTCATCGGCTTCGATCGCATGAAGGATGTCGCGCGGCTGATACCCGCCTATGACGACGCGCAGGGCGTCACCGCGCGCTTCAACCTCAATCTGCTGGAGCGCATCAATCGCGAGCTGCGCGGCGACATCCCGGTCGCTCGCTTCCGCCATGTGGCGCGCTGGAATGCGCAGTGGAACCGCATCGAGATGCATCTGGAGGCGAGCGAGGATCTCCACTTCGAGATTGCCGGCCAGCCCGTGTTCCTGCGCCGGGGCGAGACGATCCACACCGAGAACAGCCACAAATATACTCCCGATCAGGCCCGCCTCATGCTCCAGGCGAGCGGGTGGACGCCGCAGGCGCAATGGACGGACGAGGCAGACAACTTCCTCATCGTGCTCGCGCAAGCGACGGAGCCGCGCTCCGCCCCCTGAGGCGCCGCGCCATCCACCGGACGATGCCTCCCTCCGGCACCAAAAGCCTGCACGCGCCACGAAAAGGCCTTTCGGATTCTCGTCGGCTTCCGATCCCAATCCGAGTGCGATAAGGCCTCTTGCGAAGGAGGCGCCATGTCGCTCAAGATGCCGCTGCCGGATGAAGAGGTGCTGTCGAAGCGCGACAGGATCGTCGCGGCGTTGCGCGCCTTCGTGCCGGCCGAGGCGGTGATCGAGGATGAGGCGCGCATGCGGCCCTATGAGACCGACGCGCTGACCGCCTATCGCCAGCTGCCGCTCGCCGTGGTGCTGCCGGAGACGACGGCACAGGTGTCCCAGATTCTCAGCTGGTGTCACGCCAATGGCGTCAAAGTGGTGCCACGCGGGGCTGGCACCTCGCTATCGGGCGGCGCCTTGCCGCTGGCCGATGCCGTTCTGCTCGGCCTCTCCAAGTTCAACAAGGTGCTCGACATCGACTATGAGAACCGGCTCGCGGTCGTGCAGCCGGGCGTCACCAATCTCGCGGTGACGCGGGAAGTGGAGGCGCGCGGCTTCTATTACGCGCCCGATCCCTCAAGCCAGATTGCCTGCACGATCGGCGGCAATGTCGCGGAGAATTCCGGCGGCGTGCATTGCCTCAAATACGGGCTGACCACCAACAACGTGCTCGGCTGCGAGATCGTGATGATGGACGGCGAGATCCTGCGGATCGGCGGGCGGCATCTCGATCCGGCGGGGCTTGATCTGCTTGGCGTGGTGGTCGGCTCCGAGGGCTTGCTGGGCGTGGTCACAGAGGTGACGGTGCGCATCCTGCCTTCACCCGAGACGGCGCGCGCGCTGCTCGTCGGCTTCGCCAGCGCGGAGAGTGCCGGCCAGTGCGTGGCGGACATCATCGCGGCGGGCATCATCCCGGCGGGGATGGAGATGATGGATCGTCCCGCCATCCATGCGGCGGAGGCCTTCGTGCAGGTCGGCTACCCGCTCGACGTGGAAGCGCTGCTGATCGTGGAACTCGACGGGCCGGAAGCGGAATGCAGCCATTTGCTGGAAGAAGTCGAGGCGATCGCCCGCCGGAACGGCGCCGTCGGCGCACGCGTATCCGGCGATGAAGCCGAGCGCGCGGCCTTTTGGGCGGGCCGCAAGGCCGCTTTCCCCGCGGTAGGCCGCCTCTCACCCGATTATTTCTGCATGGACGGGACGATCCCGCGCCGCCGCCTGCCGCAGGTGCTGGAGCAGATGACCCGCCTGTCCGAGCGCTACGGGCTTGGCGTCGCGAACGTCTTCCATGCCGGCGATGGCAATCTGCACCCGCTCATCCTCTATGATGCCAACAAGCCGGGCGAGCTGGAACGGGCAGAAGCCTTCGGCAACGACATATTGCGGCTGTGCGTGGAGGTTGGCGGCGTGCTGACCGGCGAACATGGGGTGGGCGTGGAGAAGCGCGACCTGATGCCGGAGATGTTCACGGAGGTTGATCTCAAGCAGCAGCAGCGGCTGAAATGCGCGTTCGACCCGGATTTGCTGCTCAATCCGGGCAAGGTCTTCCCCCGGCTTCATCGCTGTGCGGAACTCGGCCGGATGCACGTGCATGGCGGCCAGCTCGCCTTCCCCGACCTGCCGCGTTTCTGACCATGGAGAACGCTCTGCTGCCGCAATCCGCGCAGGATGTTGTCGATGCCATCGCGGATGCGCTGCGAGCTGGCGAGAAGCTGGCCATCACCGGCGGCGCAAGCAAGGCGGCGATCGGCGCCCCCGTGGCGGCGCGTCGACTGGAGATGACCGGGCTGCGCGGCGTGGTCGACTATGATCCGGCCGAGCTGGTGCTGACCGTCCGTCCGGGCACGCCGCTGGCGGAGATACAGACGACGGTAGCGCAGGCCGGGCAGATGCTCGCATTCGAGCCGTTCGATCATGGCCCGATGTTCGGACAGCCGGAGGGCGCGGCGACGATCGGCGGCGTGGTGGCTGCGGGCGTGTCGGGATCGCAGCGCCTCTCCGGCGGGGCGGTACGCGATCATCTGCTCGGCTTCCGCGCGGTTTCCGGGCGGGGCGAGCTGTTCACCGCGGGCGCGCGCGTGGTGAAGAACGTGACCGGCTTCGACCTGCCCAAGCTGGCGGCGGGGAGCTGGGGCCGGCTGTTCGCGATGACGGAGCTGACGCTCAAGGTGTTGCCGCGCCCGCGCGAGAGCGTGACCCGCCTCCTCGCCGGCCTGGATGTGGAGCGCGCGGTCGCGGCGATGTCGCTCGCCATGGGATCGCAGGCGGACGTGGCGGCGGCGGCGCATTTTCCGGCCGGCCTGTCCGGTGGCACCAGCGCGACGATTTTGCGCGTGCAGGGCTTTGGCCCCTCCGTCGCGGCGCGCTGCCGGATGCTCGACGGGCTGCTCGCGGCGTTCGGCCCTGTCGGGACGCTGTCGCCCGACGACGCCGATGCAATGTGGACGGCCTTGCGCACGCTGGCGCCGCTCGGCCAGCGCGCCCCGCTGTGGCGGATCAACGTCCCGCCGACCGGGGCGCCTCAGATCATCAAGGCCCTGCCGGCGGATGCCCGCGCGCTGCTCGACTGGGCGGGCGGGCTGATCTGGCTCGCCGCCGACATCGACCCGGAAACGGTCCGCGCCGCCGCGCTCGCCGCGGGCGGACATGCCATGCTGCTGCGCGGCGATGACCGGCTGCGGGCGAACGTTCCCGCCTTCCATCCCCAGCCGCACGGGGTTGCCGCGCTTGAGGCGCGCGTGCGCCGCGCCTTCGATCCTGCCGGCCTGTTCGAGACAGGACGCTTCTGAGATGCAGACCCGATTCTCACCCGAGAGCCTTGCCGATCCGGCCATGGCCGTGTCCGAGGCGGTGATCCGCAAGTGCGTGCATTGCGGCTTCTGCACCGCGACCTGCCCGACCTATGTGCTGCTGGGCGATGAGCTGGATAGCCCGCGCGGCCGCATCTATCTCATCAAGGACATGCTGGAGAACGAGCGCCAGCCGACCGAAGGCGTCGTCCGGCATGTCGATCGCTGCCTGTCCTGCCTCTCCTGCATGACGACCTGCCCCTCCGGCGTGAACTACATGCACCTGGTCGATCATGCGCGGGCCTATATTCAGGCGCGCTATCGGCGCCCCTGGCACGAGCGGATGATCCGCGCCTTGCTGGCGGCGGTGCTCCCCTATCCCCGCCGTTTCCGCGCGGCGCTTGCACTCGC
>JAFKLU010000385.1 GCA_017304105.1 Sphingomonadales bacterium | reverse complement strand
GCGCGGCGCCTTTGCCAAGGAAGATGGCCAGCAAGTGGTGGATGCCGCCGGCAACCGGGTGGGCTGATGGGGTTTTTCGAGCGCTATCTGTCCCTCTGGGTCGCTTTGTGCATCGTTGCCGGCATCGCGCTCGGCTCCTGGTTCCCGACCCTGTTCGCGGGAATTGCGGCGGCCGAGGTGGCGCGCGTCAATCTGGTGGTGGCGGTGCTCATCTGGCTGATGATCGTGCCCATGTTGCTCAAGATCGATTTCGGCGCGCTTGGCGCGGTGAAGCAGCATTGGAAAGGCGTGGGCGTCACGCTGTTCATCAACTGGGCGGTGAAGCCGTTCTCGATGGCGGCGCTTGGCACGCTGTTCCCCGGCTGGCTGTTCGCGCCACTGCTACCGGCCGGTGAGGTTTCCTCCTACATCGCCGGGCTGATCCTGCTCGCCGCCGCGCCGTGCACGGCGATGGTGTTCGTCTGGTCGAACCTGTGTGACGGCGAGCCCAATTACACGCTGAGCCAGGTCGCGCTTAACGATGTGATCATGGTGTTCGCCTTCGCGCCGCTGGTCGGGCTGCTGCTCGGCGTCGCGTCGATCACCGTGCCGTGGGACACGCTGCTGCTCTCGGTGGTGCTGTATATCGTGCTGTCCGTCATCGCCGCGCAGATCGCCCGGCGGGCGTTGCGTGCGCGCGGCGGGCAGGGGCGGCTGGACGCGTTCCTGCGGATGCTGCAGCCGCTCTCGCTGGCCGCGCTGCTCGCCACGCTGGTCCTGCTGTTCGGCTTTCAGGGCGGTGCGATTGTGCGCCAGCCGCTCATCATCGCCCTGATCGCGGTGCCGATCCTCATCCAGGTCTATCTGAACGCGGGCCTGGCCTATTGGCTGAGCAGGCGCCTCGGCGTCGCATGGTGCGTGGCGGCCCCGGCGGCCCTCATTGGCGCGTCCAATTTCTTCGAGCTTGCAGTCGCGGCGGCGATCTCGCTGTTCGGCCTCCAGTCCGGCGCGGCGCTGGCGCCGGTGGTGGGCGTGCTGGTCGAGGTGCCGGTGATGCTGTCCGTTGTCGCCATCGTGAAGCGCACGCGCCCCTGGTATGAGCGCGGCGCCCCCGTCGCCCTCCAATTGCCCCTCTGACCGAGTCCTGCCATGTCGCTACGCGTCCTGCCCGATCCCGATCATCTCCCGGCGCTCGATGCCCGTTATGCGCATCGCCGGCCCGCCGCGGGGCTGGGCGCCGAGACGCCCGCGCCGCGCATCCTGCTGCTCTATGGTTCCCTGCGCGAGCGCTCCTATTCGCGGCTCGCGGTGGAGGAGGCCGCGCGGCTGCTCCGCTATTTCGGCGCCGAGACGCGGATTTTCGATCCCTCCGACCTGCCCCTGCCGGACCGGGTGAAGGGCGACGATCATCCGGCGGTGCATGCCCTGCGCGAGCATGCCATGTGGTCTCAGGGCATGGTGTGGTGCAGCCCGGAGCGGCATGGCCAGATCACCGGCATCATGAAGGCGCAGATCGACCATCTGCCGCTGGAGATGAAGGGGATGCGCCCCACGCAGGGCCGCACGCTGGCCGTGATGCAGGTGTCTGGCGGCTCGCAGTCGTTCAACGCGGTCAACACGCTGCGCCTGCTCGGCCGCTGGATGCGGATGTTCACCATCCCCAACCAGTCGAGCATCGCCAAGGCCTTTGAGGAGTTTGACGAGCAGGGCCGGATGCGCCCCTCCAGCTATTACGACCGGATCGTCGACGTGATGGAGGAGCTTGTCCGCTTCACCATCCTGCTGCGCCCGCACGCGCAGCAGCTTGTCGATCGCTACTCGGAGCGCAAGTCGGCGGAGATCCCCGTCGATTCCGCGCAGGACCTGTCGAGCATCGCCATCCGCCAGCGCTCCTGAGGGGGCGCCGGCCTCAGGCGGCGGCCTGCTGCTCGGCGAACTGGTCGAACGCCTCGACGGCCTGCGCGGCATACATCAGGCTCGGCCCTGCGCCCATGTAGAGCGCCATGCCCATCGTCTCCATGATCTCGTCCCGCGTCGCGCCCAGCTTGACGGCGGCCTGCGCGTGGAAGGCGACGCACCCATCGCAGCGGATCGCGACCGCGATGGAGAGGGCGATCAGCTCCTTGGTCTTGGCGTCGAGCGCACCGGCTTCCGTCGCCGCCCGTGCCATGGCGGAGAAGGATTTCATCACCTCCGGCGTGCCGAGCCGCACTTCCTTGATGGCATGGCTGAGTTCGCTCGCCATTTGCGGCCAGTTCTTGTGCATGGTTCTTTCTCCTGTTGCGATCAACGGCCAAGCAGGCTGAGCAGCCGATAGGCCGCGACGATGCGGTCCGTTGCCGCACGCGCGGCTGCGGCGCCCGCGGCGGTGGCTTCTCGCTCGGCATTGAGCAGGTCGAGCTGCGGCTTCAGGCCCACCCGCACTTCATGCGCCACGCTGTCGCGCGCCTGCGCGGCCGCGACCGCCTGCCGCTGCGAGGCTTCCTCCACCAGCAGGGCCGTGCGCACGCCCTGAAAGGCAGCGATCACCTGCTCGTCGATCTGGGCGCGGGCGGCATCCAGCCGGGCTTGCGCGGCGCGCACGGCGCTGTCGCTGCCCGTGATCCTGGCGCCGACGGCCGGGCTGAAAAGCTGCCAGCGCGCCCGCACGCCGATCGTCGCGCTGTCCGCCCGATAGTCGGGGAATAACTGGTCGCGCACCAGCCCGCCCTCTGCAAAGGCGCCGCCGCTCGGCGCGGGCGCCGCGTGCGCTGGCCTGCGCGGCCCGGAGGCCGGCTTCGGCCTGGAGGAGCCAGGGGCTATGTTGCCGTGCTGCCTCGGTCGCTTCTTCCAGCGTTGCGGGCAATTGCGGATTGGCGGGCAGGGCCGCGAGATCGGTGGGCGCCAGCCCCGTGAGGTTGGTGAAGCGCGCATCGGCGGAGACGGCGGCGCCCTGCGCCTGCGCCAGCGCGGCCTCTGCCTCGGCGAGACGCGCGGCCGCCTGCGCCACATCGGTGCTCGGGCTTTCCCCGGCCTTGTAGCGCAGCTGCGCCTGCCGCTGGATCTCCTGCATCTGGGCCAGGAATTCGCGATTCAGGGCGATGAGCCGGCGGCTGGTCAGCACCTCGCCATAAGCTTGCGCGACGGCGGCCACGATCTGGCTGCGCGTGGCGTCTTCTCCCGCCTTCGCCGCGTCGCTGCCGGCTCTGGCCTGGGCAATGCCAGCCAGCACGCGGCCGCCGGCGAACAGCGGCTGCTCGATCGACAATTGCGCGGCGCGGGGCGTTACATCGGCGGCGCCCAGACCGAAGAAGTTCTGCGGATCGAGGCGGCCGACGCCGATCGTGCCGGTCACGGTCGCGCTCGGCAGGCCGCCGGCCTTCGCCTCGCGCAGCCGGGCATCGGCCGTGTCCGCTTCGGCGCGCGCGGCGGCCACTTCCGGCGCATGGGCCATGGCCGCCGCGATCGCCTCATCGAGGGTGAGTGCTTGCACAGGAAAGGCGCCGCCCGCGAGAACGGCCGACAGAAGCAATCCGCCAAATCTCATTTGAAGGCGGTGCCCGGCCGGACCCCCAGCGCCTTGAAGATCATGGCGGCGGGGCAGAAGCCGGTGAATCCGGCCTGGATCATGTTGAGCCCCGCGAAGATCGTGAGTGCGATCCACCAGGGATGCACGGTGAGCGACAGGACGGCGCCCAGCAGGACAACGCATCCGGCGAAAATCATTACGGCACGGTCAAGAGTCATGACGCTACTCCTCGGGTTTGGCAGGTCACATGCGTAGTTTACGGATGCCCATCACGTGCAGGGCGAGCTTTTCGTAGAAGGGCTCGCTCTCGCCCTTGCGGACCTTGTGCAGGAAATATTTCTCGAAGCCGACCTTGGCCAGGTGGACCCATTTGCCGCTGGACGACCAGTTGACGTTGCGCGGCGGGATCTGCGGCTGGGCGACGAAGGCAACGCCGCCATCGCCGAAGTCCGCAAGGCAGACGGCGTTCCAGGTGGCCTCGGCCGTCGCCTCCCTGCCTTCGACGAGGGCGCCGAGATTGGCGGCGATGGCCGTCACCATGCTCTCGATCATGAAGCCCGTTTTGGGCACGCCGACGGGGACGGGGGTCGGGCCGGTGGGCGGGATCGCGACGCAGACGCCGAGCGCGAATATTTCCGGAAAAGCCGGGTTGCGCTGGTTCTTGTCGACGAGGATGAAGCCGCGCGGATTGGTGAGTCCCTCGATGCCGCGCACGGCCGCCACGCCGCGGAAGGCCGGCAGCATCATCGAATAGCTGAAGGGCAGGTCATGCGTCTTTTTGACCGCCGAATCCTCGCCGAGTTCCTCGACATGCATCATGCCGGCCTCGACCTTGGTCACGCGGGCATTGGTGATCCATTTAATGTGCCGGTCGCGCATCTCGCTCTCAAGCAGCGACTTGGTGTCGCCCACGCCATCGAGGCCGAGATGGCCGATATAGGGCTCGGACGTGACGAAGGTCATCGGCACCTTGTCGCGCAGCTTGCGGCGGCGCAGCTCGGTATCAAGGATCAGCGCGAACTCGTAGGCCGGCCCAAAACAGGAAGCGCCCTGCACGGCGCCGACCACGATCGGGCCCGGATTTTCGGCAAAGCGATCGAACTGATCGGCCGCGAGGGCGGCATGAGGCGTCTGGCAGACCGAAACCGTGTGGCCGCCATGCGGGCCGAGGCCTTCAATCTCATCAAAGGCGAGGTCTGGGCCGGTAGCAATTACAAGATAATCGTAATTGATTGAGGTGCCATCGTTAAGCTCGACCCGCTTCTCGGCAGGGTGGACTCGTTTGGCACCGACTGCCGTGAAGCCGATTTTCTTCTTCTCGAAGACGGGAGGCAGATGGACCTGGATCTCCTCGGACTTGCGCCAGCGCACCGCGACCCAGGGGTTGGATGGTACAAAACTGTATGTTTCCGACTCGGCGACGGTCATCACCTCGGCGCCGTCCTTCACGGCCGCCTTGATCTCATAGGCGGCAATCGTGCCGCCGAGTCCGGCGCCCAGCACGACAATCTTCGGTTTGGCCATCGCTTGGTCCTCTCAGCACTTCATCGTTATTGACTTATATAATGATTATGCGATATATGCAAATAAGAAATTCAAGGAGGCATTTGATGTTCGGATTCGGAAAAGCCAAGGCCCATCGGGAAATCGGGCCGGATGAACTCAACGCCATGCTCCAGCGCGACGAGGTTCTGCTCGTGGACGTCCGGGAGCCGGACGAATTCGCCGCAGGTCACATCGCGGGAGCAGTTAACCTCCCCCTGTCGGTCTTTTCACCTCGTAACATTCCGGATGCGCAGGGCCGGACGGTCGTGCTCCAATGTGCGGGGGGGAAGCGATCGGCCATGGCGCTGGAGCGATGCGGAGAGGCGAAGTCCGCCGTTGACACCCACCTCGCGGGCGGCATCGGTGCCTGGAAGGCTGCCGGTCTGCCGGTGACTCAGGACTGATTTTGGCCGCCAGGGGAGAGCGAACATGAGGAAGTGGGTCTGGCTGGCAGGTGCGGCATTGGCGCTCTCCGCCTGCAGTGGCGAGAAGGCCGAGGATCGTGCCGCCACCTCCCTGCCGGCAGGCGAGACGCTGCGTCTCGCCCCCAGCGAGATCGCCGACGTGAAGGCCGTGGGGGCGGAAATCGCGACGCGCGATCAGGCCGAGGCTCTGGCGCGCATCCCCGGCACGCTCGTTTCCCTGTCCGTGCGGGCAGGCGACATGGTTCGCAAGGGGCAGCGCATCGGCATGATTGTCGACACGCGCCTCGGCTATGAGACCTCCGCTTATGGAGCTCAGGTCGCGGCCGCGCAGGCCGAGGCTGCCCGCGCGGGCGCCGATCTCGCCCGCATCCGCGACCTCTACAATAATGGCGTCTATGCCAAGGCCCGGCTCGATCAGGCGGTGGCGGCCGCTCGCGCCGCCGATGCGCAGGTCGCCGCCGCGCGGGCGCAGCAGGGCGCCAGCGCTAGCGTGGCGGGGCAGGGCGCGGTGCTCGCGCCGGCCGATGGTCGCGTGCTGCGCGCAGACATTCCGGCCGGGTCCGTGGTGGCGCCCGGCATGTCCATCGCCACGGTGACGGCCGGTCCGCCCATTCTCCGCCTGATGCTGCCGGAAGGTGCCGCGGGGCAGGTGCGGGTCGGTGCGCCCGTCCTGGTCGACGCGCGCGATTTCCCGCAGGGTGCGCGGCAGGGGCAAGTGGTTCAGGTCTATCCCGCCGTTTCCGGCGGTCAGGTGCGGGTGGACGCGAGCCTGCCCGGCCTCACCGCCGATCTGGTGGGGCGCCGGGTCGGCGCGTCGATCGCGGTCGGGCGACGCAGCGCGCTTGTGGTGCCGCGCCGTTTCGTGACGACCCGCTACGGTATCGATCAGGTGCAGCTGGTGACGGCTGACAAGCAGCTCGGCATGGCCCCCGTGCAGATCGCGCCCACGGCCGAAAGTGACAAGGTCGAGATATTGAGCGGCGTCGCTGCGGGCGACACGCTGTTCGCGCCGAGGGCGAGCCGATGAATCTCGGCATTTCGGGCCGCCTCACCCGCGCCACCATCGCTTCTCCCCTGACGCCGCTGTTTCTGTTGGCGGCGTTGGCCGTTGGTCTGCTGGCTCTTCTCTCCATCCCCCGCGAAGAAGAGCCGCAGATCAGCGTGCCCATGGTGGACGTGCAGGTGATGGCGCCGGGCCTGTCCGCGGCAGACGCAACGGAGCTGGTCGGCATCCCGCTGGAGACGATCGTCAAGAGCATCGACGGTGTCGAGCATGTCTATACGCAGGCGCAGGACGATGGCGTTATGGTGACGGCGCGCTTCCTCGTCGGCTCCGACCCGGAGGATGCGGCGATCCGCATCGAGGAGAAGCTCCGCGCCAATTGGGACAGGAAGCCGGTCGGCATTCCGGACCCCAAGGTGACGGTGCGCGGCATCAACGACGTGCCCGCTGTCGTGCTGACGCTGGCGCCCCGAGCGGGCGCGGCGGGCCAGTGGAACGATGCGAGCCTGTATGAGCTTGCCGGCAAGCTGCGCACCGAGATCGCCAAGGTCGACAATGTCGGCCTGACATTCATCGTGGGCGGGCGGCCGGAGGAAATCCGCATCGCGCCGGACCCGGCGAAGCTGCGCCAATATGGCGTGCCGCTCGCCGGCCTCATGGAGGCGGCCGCGCAGGCCAATCGCAGCTTCCCCCTCGGCACGATCCGCGAGGATGGCAAGGCCGTGGCGGTGACGGCGGGGCGCACGCTGTCCTCCGCGCAGGAAGTGGGCCTGCTCACGGTCCGCTCGGCGTCCGGCGCGCCGGTCTATCTGCGCGATGTCGCCAGCGTGACGCAGGGGCCGCGTGAGGATCAGGCGCGTGCCTGGCGCTGGGCGAAGGGGACGAATGACACCTGGACCAGCGCGCCGGCCGTCAGCATCGCCATTGCCAAGCGCGCCGGGGCCAATGCCGTGGTGGTCTCCGATGCGATACTGGAGCGCGTGGAGAGCCTGAAGGGCAAGCTGATCCCCGGCAGTGTCGATGTCGCGGTTACGCGCAATTATGGCGAGACGGCGAACGAGAAGGCCAATGAGCTGCTGTTCCACCTTGCCCTTGCGACCATCTCCATCGTCGCGCTGATCGGCTTCGCGATCGGCTGGCGCGAGGCGGGCGTGACGGCGGTGGTCATCCCCACGACCATCCTGCTCACCATGTTCGCGTCCAACCTGATGGGCTATACGATCAACCGCGTCAGCCTCTTCGCGCTGATCTTCTCGATCGGCATCCTCGTCGACGACGCCATCGTGATGATCGAGAATATCGCGCGGCACTGGGCCATGAACGACGGGCGCACGCGCACGCAGGCGGCGATCGAGGCGGTGGCGGAAGTCGGCAATCCGACGGTCGTGGCCACGCTCACCGTGGTCGCCGCGCTGCTGCCCATGCTGTTCGTCTCCGGCCTGATGGGCCCCTATATGGCGCCGATCCCGGTCAATGCCTCGGCGGCGATGATCTTCTCCTTCTTCGTCGCGGTGGTGATCGCGCCCTGGCTGATGGTCCGCTTCGCGCGGCAGACGCTTGCGCACGGCCATGACGAGAGCGGCGGCAAGCTCGGCCGGCTCTATGCGAGCGTGGCGCACCGCATCATCGATACGCGCCGGTCGGCCTGGCGCTTCCTGATCGCGGTGGGCATCGCAACCTTGCTCGCCTGCTCGATGTTCTACTTCAAGGCCGTCACCGTGAAGCTGCTGCCGTTTGACAACAAGTCGGAAGTGCAGGTGGTGGTCGACATGCCGGAGGGCACGTCGCTCGAAGGGACCGGGCGCGTGCTGGAGGATGTCGCGACGGTAGTGCGCCGCCTGCCGGAGGCGACCGCGATGGAAGCCTATGTCGGCACTTCCGCTCCGTTCAACTTCAACGGGCTGGTGCGGCACTATTTTCTGCGCGCGCAGCCCGAAATGGGCGACGTGATGGTGACGCTGCTGCCCAAGGGTGACCGCGATCGTTCCAGCCACGAGATCGCGCTCGATCTGCGCGAGCGGCTAAAGGCGCTGAAGCTGCCCGCCGGCGCTTCGGTCAAGGTAGTCGAGACGCCGCCCGGACCGCCCGTGCTCGCGACGCTGCTGGCGGAGGTCTATGGCCCGGACGCAGCCACGCGCCAGAAGACGGCGACGGAACTGGAGAAGATCTTCCGCTCCGTGCCCTTCATCGTCGATGTCGACAACAGCTTCGGCGTCCCGCGCCCCAAGCTGCGCCTCGTCCCCCAGCGTGACCGCATCGACTATTACGGCCTCTCCGAGCGGCAGGTGGCGGACAGCATCGGCATGCTGATGGGCAGCCAGACCGTCGGCTATGCGCCGCGCGGCGACGGGCGCACGCCGCTCCCCATCACCATCGCCCTGGAGCAGAAGGACCGCAGCTGGACGCAGGCCCTGTCGAGCACGCCGGTCGCGCAGACGCCCGCCGGCCAGCTCATCGACCTGGGGGCGATCGTGGACGCGCGGACCGAAGCGGGCAGCCCCGCCATCTTCCGCCGCGACGGCCGCTTCGCCGACATGGTGACGGCGGAACTGGCCGGCGCCTATGAAGCGCCGATCTACGGCATGCTCGCGGTCGATCGCGCGGTCGAGGATTACGACTGGGCGGCCAAAGGCCTCCAGAAGCCGCAGATCCGCCTGAACGGCCAGCCCGAGGACGAAAGCCGCCCCAGCCTGCTCTGGGATGGCGAGTGGGAAATTACCTGGGTCACGTTCCGTGACATGGGCGGCGCCTTCATGGTCGCGCTGCTCGGCATCTATATCCTCGTGGTTGCCCAGTTCCGCAGCTTCCGCCTGCCGCTGGTCATCCTGACGCCGGTGCCGCTGACGCTGGTGGGCATCGTGATCGGCCACATGCTGTTCAGCGCGCCGTTCACCGCCACGTCCATGATCGGCTTCATCGCGCTCGCCGGCATCATCGTGCGCAATTCGATCCTGCTGGTGGACTTCATCCGCCACAGCGCCACGCCGGGCAAGCCGCTGCGCGACGTGCTGATCGAGGCGGGCACCATCCGCGTGAAACCGATCGCGCTGACCGCCGCCGCCGCGATGATCGGCGCTGCGGTGATCCTCACCGATCCGATCTTCCAGGGGATGGCAATCTCGCTGCTGTTCGGCCTCGCCTCCTCGACGCTGCTGACCGTGCTGGTCATTCCGGCCATTTATGTCGTGCTGAGGGATGATGGGAGGCCCGCCACGCAATGATGATGTCCAGCATGGCGCTCGGGGAACTTTGCGAGCGCGCGACCGAGGTGGCCGGTCTGCTCAAGCTCGTCGCCAATGAGCAGCGCTTGCTGCTGCTCTGCCGGCTGCGCGAGGGCGAGGCATCGGTGGGCGAGCTGGTCGGCCTGTGCAACCTTTCCCAGTCGAGCGTTTCCCAGCATCTCGCCAAGATGCGCGCGGGCGGGATATTGCAGACCCGGCGGGAGGCGCAGACCATCTATTATCGCCTCGCCAGCCCCCATGTGGAGGCGCTGATGAGCTTCCTGTGCGAGCGTTTCGCCGACATGGCGCAGGAGCGCTGAGCCCCTCCTACAGCAAGCGCGCGAACATCGCCGCCGCGCCGCGATTCTTGCTCGACGCGGTGGGCGCGGCCGAGCTTTCGTCGGTGGCGGCCAGTCCGCCGAGGAAGCCGGCGACCTGCGCGAACGCTTCCGGCGCGATGCTGTAATAGACCTGCTTGGCCGCCTTGCGCGTGCGCACCAGATCGGCCTTGCGCAGGATGGCGAGTTGCTGGGAGAGCGTGGGCTGCGCGATGCCGGTCTCCGCTTCCAGTTCGCCGACGGAGAGCTCGCCCCGCACGCGCAGGGCATCGATCAGCCGCAGCCTCAAATCATGCGCCAGCGCCCGCAGCAGCTCCGCAAGGCGCGCTAGCCCTTCTTCCGATATGCGCTCGATGCTCATGGCTTGGCTCCGCCCGGATCGGGGCTGGTGCGATGGAACCAGATCGCCTCCCCGCTCGCCGCCAGCAGCGCATCCTGCATCGCCTGGGGTGGCAGCAGCACGTCGTCGCCTGGTTGCCATCCCTCGGGCGTCACGACATTCGCCCTGTCGACCCGCTGCAGCGCGGCCACGATCCGCAACATCTCATCGACCGACCGGCCGACCGTTGCCGGATAGGTGGTCATGGCGCGGATGATGCCATCGGGATCGATGAAGAAGGTCGATCGCATGGTCGCGGCGTCCGGCGAGCGATCCGTGATCATCCCATAGGCCCGGCCGATGACGAGTGATGGGTCCTCGACGATCGGAAAGGCGATGGTGACGCCGAAGCTGTCGCGAATGGCCTTGATCCAGCCGAGATGCGCGTAAAGGCTGTCCACCGACACGGCGAGCAGTGCGCAATTCAGCGCGTCGAATCGGTCCTTCGCCCGGCTGAGCGCGATGAACTCGCTGGTGCAGACGGGCGTGAAATCCGCCGGGTGGGAGAACAGCACGAGCCATTTGCCGCGATAATCACCCAGCCGCAGGACGCCCTGCGTCGTCCTGGCCTCGAAATCCGGGGCTTTCTCCCCAATCTGTGGAGGAGAAAAATCGGAGGGTGTCAGGTCCGTGCGCACGCGTCACCCTCGCTTCTTGGAATGAATGGCATGAGACTTACATAAGAGATGAAACCGACTAATTGAAGCGGCAAGATGATGATGAATCAACCAGGCGACGCGCAGATCATTTGCCCCGCATGCGGCGGCCTCAACCGCTTGCCCGCCCGGCGCATGCAGGACAGGCCGAATTGCGGCAAATGCCATGCCCCGCTGTTCGCGGGGAAGCCGGAGGATCTCAGCGCGGCGATGTTCGATCGCCATCTCGGCCGGGATACGCGCCCTCTGCTCGTCGATTTCTGGGCGAGCTGGTGCGGCCCCTGCCGGGCGATGGCGCCGGCCTTCGCACAGGCGGCGCAGCGGCTGCAGCCGCGCGTGCGGCTGGGCAAGGTGGATACGGAGGCGGAGCAGGCGCTGGCCGCGCGCTTCGGCATCCGTTCGATCCCCACGATGATCCTGTTCGACAAGGGCCAGGAAGTGGCGCGGACGTCCGGAGCGATGGATACGCAGGCCATCGTCGCGTGGACGGAGCGCGCTCTGCCGCGAGGCTAGTGAGCCCGATGGCCCCCGGTCTCCCTCATTGCAGCTCGTCGAGGCTCCGCCGCGCCGTCTCGCGCGTCGCGCCGACCCACAGGAGCAGCGCGCACAAAGCGCAGGTGCCTAG
>JAFKLU010000384.1 GCA_017304105.1 Sphingomonadales bacterium | reverse complement strand
GGGTGGCGGCACCGACGGCACGCTGCCCGGCGAGCCGGCCTGGCCGGGCAATGCGGCGGCGGTCTTCAGCGGTGTGTTCGATGCCGGGCAGGGCGTGGGGAGCTACGACCAGATCGTCCCGGAATTGTTCAACATCATGGCCATTCCCGAGGCGCCGCTGATGCTTGACGGCGGCTTCGATACCTATAGCGCGGCGGGCAATTATTGCCGGTCGGCGCTGGCCTTTCTGCTGGTCGACCACCCCATCGCCAATGACCGGGTCGATCTCATCGGCAACTGGGACATTGCAGGCCGGCTGGGCTCGGACCTCGCGCGCAGCGCCGCCATCTGCTTCCCCCGGCTCGACAAGGCCGATCCGCTCGGGGGCCGGCGCCAGATGCAGTCGAGCGGCGCGATCGCGGGGCTCATGGCCCGTATCGACGGCCAGCGCGGCGTGTGGAAGGCGCCGGCCGGTCTTGAGGCCTCGATCAGCGGCGCCGTGCCCACCATCGGCATGACCGATCGCCAGCAATCGGCGCTCAACAGGGCCGGCATCAATTGCCTGCGGGTCAAGCCCGGCGCGGGCACGGTGCAGTGGGGCGCGCGCACGCTGGCCGGGGCGGACATCCTCGCCAGCGAGTGGAAATATGTGCCCGTCCGCCGCACCGCCCTCATGATCGAACAGACCCTGCGCGATGCGCTCGGCTGGGTCGTGTTCGAGCCCAATGACGAGAGCTTGTGGGCGCAGATCCGCCTGAATGTCGGCGCGTTCATGCAGTCGCTGTTCGTGCAGGGCGCCTTCCAGGGCGGCACGCCGCGCGATGCCTATCTCGTCAAGTGCGACGCCGAAACGACATCCCAGCAGGATGTGAACGCCGGCATCGTCAATATCCTGGTCGGCTTTGCCCCGCTCAAGCCCGCCGAATTCGTGGTCGTCCGGCTGACGCAGCTCGCCGGCCGTCTCGCCAACTAAAAGACAGAAGGGGGACCGGCCATGGCAGGTTTCGTCGTCAACGCGCAGCGCTTCGACCCTTACAAGAACTTCCGCTTCCGCCTCAAATGGGACGGGAAATATGTCGCCGGCGTCTCGAAGGTCAGCGCGCTCAAGCGCACGACCGAGGTGGTGGAGCATCGCGACGGTGGCGACCCCACCGCCATGCGCAAGTCGCCGGGCAACACCAAGTTCGAGCCGCTGACGCTGGAGCGCGGCGTCACGCACGATACCGAATTCGAGGCGTGGGCTTCGCTCGTCTGGCGGATCAACAACCCCGCGGGCGCGCAGATCGCCCTCAAGGGCTTCCGCAAGGATCTGCTGCTGGAGCTTCACAACGAGGCCGGGCAGGTCGCGCTGGTCTACAAGGTGTACCGGGCCTGGGTCTCCGAGTTCAGTGCCCTGCCCGAGCTGGACGCGAACGCCAATGCCGTCGCCATCCAGTCGCTCGTGCTGCAGCATGAGGGCTTCGAACGCGACGTCGACGTGCCGGAGCCGACCGAGCCCGCGATCGTCTAGGCCCGACCATGCTGGCCCTCGACGAACAGGTCGCGCTCGCGCTGGTCGAGCAGGGAAGCCGGCTGGCTCCGCTCGATCAGGCGGTACTGCTCGCCGCGACGCTGGATGGCGTCTCCCCGGCAGCGGCGGCCGACATGCCCCTCGACCGGCGCGACCGGCTGCTCATCGACGCGCGCATGGCCGCATTCGGGCCGGACATCGCCTTCTTCGCGCGCTGCCCGCATTGCGCAGAAGGCAATGAGGCCGATTTCGATCTCGGCATTCTGCCCGATGCGGCGCCCGCAACCGGCGTGGCCGCGAGGATCGGCGCGCGCGAGATCCTGTTGCGCGCGCCCACCAGCACCGCGGTCGCCAGATCGATCCGGACGGCCCGGCCGGATATGTTGATCGACGACATTGCCGGCGCGGACGCCCAGCCCGACGACCCCAATTGGCTCGCGGCGATGGAAAGCGCGCTCGCCGGGGCTTTTCCGCTGCTCGACGTCCGCTTCGAAATGACGTGCAGCGCCTGCGAGGCGACGTTCGACACCCGCTTCGACATCGTTCCCTGGCTGTGGCGCGAGATAGAGGTCATGGCGTCCCGCACGATCGACACGGTCGACCGGCTGGCCCGCGCTTATGGCTGGACCGAGCGCGATATCCTGTCGCTGAGCCCCACGCGTCGCGGCTTCTATCTTGCGAGGCTCGCCTCATGAGCCGTCTGCTGGCGACCTTGCTGGAGGCCGCGCAAGGCCGCGCTCCCGTGGCCGTGCCTCGTCCCCATGCCCGCTTCGATCAGGCGGGCGCCGCCGCCGGCGACATCGAGTGGCGCACGATGCGCATAAGCGAGCCGGCTGCCGAACCCGTCCCGCCAATGTCGCCAGCCGAGCGCCCGGCCCCCACATCGGCGCCTCCATCATGGGCCCCTGCCGATCGTTCGCCCGAGATGCGCGCGGCGCCGCTCCTGCCGATGGCGGACAGCCGGAACATGCCGGCGCCGGCCGCTGCTTCGAGCCCCATAGGTCAGGGACCGGACCCGGCGATGCCACCGCCCCAACCGGCGGAGGCCGTGCGCGCGCCAAAGACGCAGGACGGCGCCCGGCTCGCGCCAGTGGCAGAGCCCCGGTTCGAGCCCCTGCTCCCGCCGCGCCAGCCCGCGCAGGACGAGGCGCCCGCCCCCGCCTCCTCCACCGCCTCTCCGTCCGGGCCGGACGAGACGATCCTGCGCGGCGAAACCGGCTTCACGCTGCGCATTGGCCGCATCGAGGTCCGGGCACCGGCGGAGGCGGCAGGGCAGACAGCTCCGCGCCCGGCGGTCAGGTCCGTCACGCGGCCCGTGGCGCTTCCCCGGGCATCCGTCCGCCAGTCGCTCGACGACTATCGCACCAGCCGGAAGCGCTGAGCGATGCCGGACGGTTTCGCCCTCGCCGCGCTCAACCATGCGATGCGGACCCGTATCCAGCAGGCCATCAACGCCGCCGCCGACGTGCAGCAGACCGGCCAGTTCGACATCGTGACGCGCGCGCCAGACCAGATCGCCACGGCCAATCCCGCCCGCGCGACCCTCACCATCTATCCCTGGCGGCTCCAGCCCAACAGCTCCTGGGCATCGAGCCGGGGCGCGGCCTATGGCCCGAACGGTGAGCGCCGCGCGAGCCCGCTGCTGGCGCTCGACGTGCTCTATGTGCTCGGCGTCTATGGCCGGGACAATTCCGCTGGCGACGCGCCGCTCGGCCTCGCCCTGCTGGGCCTTCACGAGACGCCGGTGCTGGCCCGCGAGCTGCTGCAGACCATGGCGGCCGCGAATTTCCCGAACGGATCGCCGCTGCCGCAGGCGCTGCTCGACCTTGCCGATCAGGCGGCGCCCATCACCATCGAGCCGATGTTCCACGAACTGGAGGCGTTTTCCCAGATCTGGTCGACCTTCAACAGCGGCGTTCGCACCGGCATGATCTACCGCGTCGGCACGCTGCTCATGGAGAGCCGCCGCCGCGCCGCCAGTGCCCCGCCAGTGCGCGAGAGCCGCTATTCGGTCACGCTGCTGCGCGCGCCCAGCATCCTGCGCGTACTGCTCGCCGCCACGGATGCAGGCCCGTTCACCGAACGAGCAATTGCCTCGCCGGGTGAGGTGCTGCGTCTCGAAGGATCGGGGCTGCGCGGCGATATCACGGCGCTGGCTATCGGCGCGGTCATCGTGCCCGCCGATCCCGCACGCCTGCGCGGCGACCGGCTGGAAATCGATCTGCCGGCCGATCTGCGGCCGGGCCTCGTGTCGCTCCAGGTCCGGCAGCAATGGCCCAAGCCGCAGGGCAAGCTGCCGCCCCCCGCGGCCGGGACCATAGCCGGCGAGCGCTCCAATCTCGTCCCGCTTGCCATCCGCCCGATCCTTCGGCCCGCCAACAGCTTCACCATCGGCAACAGGCGGGTCGGTCCTCAGGGCGCGGTGAGCTTCAACGTGACGGCCCATTTCGATGTCGACATCGGCAATCATCAACGCTGCGAGCTGATGCTCAATGCTACCACGGCCGGCGCGGACGGCCGCTTCGCCTCCTTTTCGTTCACGGCACCCCAGCCAGCGCCCGGCGTGCCCGACGCATCGGTCAACCAGCGCATCATCCCGATCTCCGGCGTGCCGCAAGGCGCCTATCTCGCCCGCGTCGTCATCGACGGGGCGGAAAGCGCCCTTACCGAAGATGGCGGCGGCGTCACCGGCCCGATCCTCACGGTGCCGGCATGAGCGTCTCCGCCATCCCGCTCTCCATTCGCCGCGACGGCGCGCAAGTGGCGGCGGCGCTCGACAGCCTGCATGAGCGGCTTGCCGAGCTGGCCGGGTGCAAGGCTCCCGAGCCGGTCGCGGCCGAGCAATGCCCGGTGCCGCTTCTGCTGGAACTGGGCCGGCGCCTCGCTCTGTCCGACCCCGAGCGCCAGTGCCTGCTGCTCGCGGCCGCCGCCGAGCTGTGCGGCACGACGGCCGGGCTGGTGGCGCGCATCGGCGCAGGTCCGCCGAGCATCGGCCTTGCCATGCGCCTGTGCGACGGGCTCGACTGGCAGGCATTGCGCCCGGACGGCGCGCTGCGGCGCGCCCGCCTGCTCGCCATCGGCCATGAGGGCCGCTTCACGGAACGGCCGATCTGGGTCGAGGAGCCGGTGCTGCATTTTCTCAACGGCGTCGCCCAGCTGGCGCCGGCCCTCGCCGCGCGATCGCTGGCGGCCGGCCCCGCGAAGGACGCGCCGACCGACGAGGCAACCGTAGCCAGCATCGCCGCATGGGCTGACCCCGGCGCGTCCCGCCTCGCCATGCCGCCGCTGCTGCTCGCCTGCGAGGATGTCGAGGAAGCGATCGGCCATGCGGTCGAAGGCCTGCGCCGCGCGGGCCTCGGCGCCCTGATCATGCCCGCCGCGCGCCTGCCGCAGAGCACTGAGGAGCTGGACGCCCTGCAGAATCTCTGGCTGCGCGACAGCCTCCTGCATGGCCTGGGGCTGGTGCTGGCCTGCGACGGCGCCACTACGCCCACGCAGCTCATGGGCTGGACCGGGCCCGTCATTCTCGCCGGGCTCGACACGCCTCCACCGCTGCTCGGCGAGCACTGCATCGCCGTGCGGCATGAACGCGGCAAACGCCGCGCCGCATGGGCCTGCGCGCTCGGCGAGGCAGGGGCGCGGCATTCCGGCCGGGTGGAAGAGCTTGCCGCCCGCTTCCGCCTCTCCACGCCTGCAATTGCCGCGATCGCCGCCGCGCATGGAGTGGCCGACGAGCCCGAGCGCCTGTGGGCCGCCGCCCGCGACGCCGCGCGACCACGCGACATGACGCTCGTGGAGCGCATAGAGCCGGTGGTGACGCTCGATCGCGTGGTTCTGCCGGACGACGCGCGCCGGACACTGGAGACCATCGTCGCCGCGGCCCGCGTGCATCATCGTATTCTCGATCAATGGTCCGGCAGCGCCGCCGGGGGGCGCGGGCTCGGCATCGCCGCGCTGTTCTCCGGCGAGAGCGGCACCGGCAAGACCATGGCGGCCGAAGCCGTGGCGCACACGCTCGGGCTCGATCTCTACCGGGTCGAGGTCTCCGCCATCGTGAGCAAATATATCGGCGAGACGGAGAAGAACCTCCGCCGCATCTTCGCCGCCGCAGAGGCAGGCGGCGCCGTGCTGCTGTTCGACGAGGCGGACACCCTATTCGGCAAGCGCGGCGAAGCGCACGACGCGGTCGATCGCTATGCGAACATGGAAGTGGGCTATCTGCTCCAGCTGATGGAGAGCTTTTCCGGCCTCGCCATCCTCACCACCAATTTGCGCGATGCGCTGGACGAGGCCTTCACGCGGCGCCTGCGCTTCATCCTGCAATTCCCCATGCCCGGCATCGAGGAGCGCCAGCGCATCTGGGAGGGTGCTTTCCCGCCGGGGCTGGACGCAAGCGCGCTCGACTGCGCGCGGCTTGCCCGCCTGCCAATCTCCGGCGGCATCATCCGCAACATCGCGCTGGGCGCCGCCTTCCGCGCGGCGGCGCAAGGCTTGGGCGCCCCATTGACGATGGCTCATGCGCTCGATGCGGCGCGCGCCGAATATGACAAGCTCGGCCGTCCGGTCGCCGAGATCGACGCGAGGGACTGGTCGTGAGCGGGGCGGCGATCGAACTGGGCGAATTCGTACTCCCCGGCGCGAGCGCGGCCGATGGCGCGCTGGTGGCGGTCGCGTTCCACCGCGAGATCGGGCAGCTCTGGGAAGCCGATCAGGCGGCCGGGATCATCTGGACGGACTCGCTGGGCACGCTGATCCTCGATCTCGATCCGAGGCTGGCCGGCGCGGAACTGGGCCATGCCATCGCGCGCGAGGTGCGCAACCGCGCCCGGCGCGACCAGCAGCACGGGGGCCGCCCATGAAGGCGCTGGCTCGCCTGCGCGTCTCGACCGCCAATGCCGCCACCGCGCGGACGGATCAGGGCGCCCGCACGGTGCCCATGCCCCATCATGGCATCATGGTCAGCCGCTATGGCCGGCGCGCCGCTCATATTCCCGTGGTTGTGGGGCCGGCAGTGGCGGAGTCGCTGCGCCGACGCGGGGCGCGGGGCGCCGCGCTCGACGGCGTCGTCTTCCTGCCCGGCGAGCGGATCGAATGATGTGGCCGCCCTGATGGAGCGGCTGGCCCATGCGCCGGCGCTGCCCGAGATCGCACCGGCCGAGGTCGAGGCGAAGATCGGCGAGAACACTGCGCAAGTCACGCATGAAGCGGCACATGGCGCCCTGCCGCCCGGCGTCGTATCGCTCCGGCGCACGGCGGACAGGCCGGCTCCCGACGATGGCCCGCAGCCGAGGCGGGCCGCGCCGGCACCCGCGCCGGAGAGCCCCGCCGCAGCGACGCCCGCGCCCGATGCTGCACAACCTGAAGCCGCCGCGCCGCAAACTGGCGGGAACGACATCAGCCCCACTTTCGCGCCGCCCGAATTCGTCGAGCCCACGCTCGACCCCGAAATCGCCGCCCGGCGCGAGGCCCAGGCCGCGGCTGCGCGCGAGGCGCTGGCGACGGCCGACAGCCCGGAAGCGGTCATGGCCGCTTATGGCGCCATGGCCCCCTCGCAGCAGGCGGTCATCCAGCCGGAGCTGGGGGCGCGGCTCGGCGAGGCAGCCGCGACGTCCAACGCGAAACTCGGCGAGGCGACGCCGCAAATCGAGGTGGAGAGCCGCGGCGGCGACGGGCCGCTCCCCACGCCCCCGCCCGTCACCGTGCCGGCGGACGCGCCGGACATCGCGCTCGATGCCGCCGCCGCCCCCACGGTGCTGGTGCCGGACGGCCCTGCCCAGCCTGTGCTGCGCGTCGATCCTTCTTATGGCCCCGCCATCGAGCGACGTTTCTCGGAAAGCGCCACGGCGGAGCGCGTGGAGGAAAGCCTCGACGCCGTTTCCACGTCCAATCCGGGCATCGAGACGCGCGTCGCCGATCGCGCCGAGGTGCCGCGCGATGGCGCCAACGATCCCCAGCGCCTCGACGATGCCCTCGCCGTGCAGCGCGAGCAGGCTTCGACCGTGCGGCAACAGGCTGCGCAGGCCGTGTTGGACGGGCCGGGGCCCGAGCAGGTCGTGCCCCGCGCGCTCGACGCCAGCGCGCCCGCCCCCGAATTTCCGGGGCCGCAGACGCAGGGGCTACAGCCCGCGCCGGAGGCCGGGCAGCTGCAGGCGATGGCGCTGCCGGAGACGGTCGTCGCCAGCTTCGACACGGCCTCCGCTGCCCAGATGCAGGCCAGCGCCGAAACATCCCGGCAGGAAATGGCCCGCGCCCAGCAAACGCGGGACACGGCGCATCAGCAGGCCGTGGACAAGGCCGAGACCGACCGCAAAACCGCCGAAGAGACCGCAGACGGCAATCAGCGCCAGGCTGTCGCCGACGAGCGCAAGGCCATTCAGGACAAGCGCCAGCAGACGGTGGACGCGCAGAACCGCGAGATGGCCGAGGTCAACGGCGAGGCTGCCCGCGCGCGCCGCGACAAGAGGGACGAGGCCCAGCGCGAGGTCGACGCGGGCCAGCAGCGGATCGACGACCGCTACGACGAAGCCGAGCGGGACGCCGAGGCCGAGATCCGCAAGGGCGAGGAGGATGCCGAGCGCGAACGCCAGCGCAAGAAGAGGGAATCGGAAGAGGCGAGCTGGTGGGAGCGCGCCGTTAACTTCATCCGCGACGCGTTCGACGCGCTGGTTTCCCTCGTGAACCGCATCTTCGACGCGGTGCGCAGCGCCATCACCGGGCTGATCGATCTGGCCCGGCGCGCCGTCGTCGGGCTGATCGAGGCCGTCTCGCAGGCCTTGCAGGCGATCGTCAGCGCCCTCGGCGAGGTGCTGAAGGGCCTCGTCGACGGCCTGCTCGGGGAAATCTTCCCCGAGCTCGCCCGCGCGCTCAACGAGGCGATCGACAGCGCCGTCAATCGCGTCAACAGCGCCATAGACAGCGTGGCGCAGGGCCTCATCACCGCCGTCAACGCGATCGCCGCCGCGCTGACCAGGGCGGTCAATGCCCTGCTCGACGTGTTTCAGGGCGCCATCAACGCGGCGCTCGCCGTGCTGCAGGCCGCGATCACCGGCGACTGGGGCGCGCTGCTGCTCAAGGTGCTCGACGCGGTGCTCTCCGTGCTCGGCATCGATCCGGCCGCCTTCCACGCGATGATCGCGCAGGCGTCCGAGGCGGTCTCGACCATCGTCAACGATCCCGGCAAGTTCGTCTCCAACATGATCGACGTGGTGGTCGGCGGGGTGCAGCTCTTCGCGGATCATTTCGGCGAGCATCTGCGGCGCGGGGTCATCGGCTGGCTCACCGGGGCGCTGGGCAACATCCAGATTCCCAACGAGTGGACGATCTGGACGGTCCTCGACCTCGCCCGCCAGATTCTTGGCCTCACCTGGGATTTCGTGCGCGAGCGCGCGGCGCGCATCATCGGCTCGCAGAATGTCGAGCGGCTGGAAATGATGGCGAGCTGGGTCGGCACGCTCATCACCGAGGGATGGGGCGGCCTGTGGAACCGCATCCAGGGCTCGCTTGAGAGCCTGCGCGACAGCGTGCTTGCCTCGATCCGCGAATTCGTGATGGAAAAGGTGATCATGGCGGCGATCACCTGGCTCGCCTCGCTGTTCAATCCGGTCGGTGCGCTGGTCAAGCTGGTGATGACGATCTGGAACATCTACCAGTTCGTCAGCAGCCAGTTGCAGCGCCTGTTCGGCATCGTGCAGACCGTCGTCGGGGCCATCGCCAACATCGCGGCCGGCGTCCTGCAGCCCGGCATGCTGGCGATCGAAGCCGTGCTTGGCAATCTCGTGCCGGTGGTGATCGACCTGCTGATGAGCCTGCTCGGCGTTACCGGCGTCGCCGCGCGCGTCCGCGAGATCATCCAGAACCTGCGCCAGCGCATCGCGGACGCCGTCGATGCCATGCTTCAGCGCGTGTTGCAGACGCTGAGCCCCGGCCGTGGTCGCGGCCCCGCCGCGGAGGAGCGCGCCGCTGTCGAGGCCGCAGCCGCGCGCGGCGGAACGCCCGGCCAGATCGGCCATCCCGTGCTGATCGACGTCGCCCAGGGCGAGGATCACACCCTCTCAATCGACCGGACCGGTGCTGGCGGCGCGACGGTCATGCTGCGCTCCGATCCGCGCCCGCTCGGGCAATGGCTGGATACGCTGGCGGGACAAGCGGCCAATCTCAACGATCCTCCTCGAAGAACGGAGGCCGAAACTCACATCCGGCAGGTGCGGGCACTGCTGGCGAGGCTCGATCCGCTCGCCGATCGCGCAGCCTCCGCCGCGCCGGCCGTGCAGGGGGCGACAGGCGCCGCAGGTCCGGCGTCCGCCACGAATGCCGATGTCGCCGCAATCGAGGACCAGATCGCGCCTTCGCTGCGCCGTGCGTTCGACCTCGTGCAACCGGCGGGTGCAGCGGGCGACGTGAAAATGGACGCGATCGAGGCGCTGCGCGCCCAGTTCAGCCGCGTGCATCCCGGCCGCATTGCCGGGGCGCAGAGCAGTGCGAATGCGATCAAGGCGCAATTCGCGCCCAGAGGCATTTCGAGATTGGAATTGGTCGGCATCGCGGGCGGACAAGTCGAAATCAAGGCCTATGCCAGCCCACCCCAATCCGTGACCGTGCGGTTCAATGAAGTGTTTTCGGACGCCTCGCAGCAGCCGGACCAAACGCTTTTCAACGACATTGTGATGACCTTCTCGGGGCAGGGCCGCGGATCGGAAACCCTGGCCGTGGTCAGCGTCAACGGCGGCGTTCTGGGCGCGCGGCGCAATGCCGATCAACATGCCGAACAGGAATTGCTCAGCAGCGGCGAATGGCAGCAGGCACTGGCGCAGGCCGATGCCGTGGGCACCCCGGAGAACAAGGCGGACCTCGTCCTCACGGTCAATCGTTCGCCCTGCAAGGCGGTCTGTTCGGGCGTGCTGGCGAACTGGTTGAGCGCCAATGGTTCGCGCCATCCCAATGTCCGCTTCATCATTGCGTCCTCGGGTCGCTATTCACCGCCGGTGACCAAGGAGGACATGGTCAGCCAGATCTGGACGACCCTGCTCGCGATGGGCTGGGAACCACGCGTACCCTTCACGGTGATGGCGGATCTGCCGCGCGCACGCGTGCAGGCGCTGTTCCGGGAAGTGATCGGCCCCCTCATGCGCGAAGCGACCTTGCGTCAGGAGGAGATCACGGACCAGTCCGACCTCGCCAGGCTCGCCGGAGCCGGTTGGCAACTGCGCCAGCTCCAGGTCGTGGACCGCGTGACGCCGGCGCAGGGCGCGCTCGCCAACATGTTGAACCGCCTCGGCCAGGACCTTGGCACCGCTTTGCGAGTGACCGCATGACCCCCCTTTCCCCCCGCACGCTACGTGGCGCCATCGTCTCGTTCCGGCTGCCGAGCCCGGTGCCGAACGTGATCGTCTTCCAGTATAATCCGGCGACGCTCACCCGGACGCTGGAGGTGCGCACGGCCGGTGGAGGCGAGGCGGCGGGCGAGGAGGCCTTCCGCATTGCCGGCGCGCCTGCCGAGACCATCAAGCTCGACATTGAGCTGGACGGGGCCGACAGCGATGTGAGCGATGCCTCCGGCGGCGTCCAGCGGCAGCTTGCGGCGCTGGAGATGCTGATCGCGCCACCGACCGAGCTGGTGATCGCCAACACGATCCTCGCCCAGATGGGCACCATAGAGCTGATCCCGCCGCAGGCGCCCTTCACGCTCTTCGTGTTCGGCAGCCAGCGCATCCTGCCGGTGCGCATCGCCGAGTTCGGCATCACCGAGGAGGAGTTCGAACCCGGCCTGCGACCGATCCGCGCCAAGGTCTCGCTGGGTCTCAAGGTGCTCACTTATTCGGACCTGCCGTTCACGCACCCGGGCTACCAGATCAGCCTCGCGCAGCAGGTCGCCAAGGAAGCGCTGGCGCGCGCGGCAACGGCCAGTTCCCTCGATGCGGTGCTCGGCGCCGGCCAGCGGATCCTCTGAGGAGATGGGCATGAACGATCCCGACGGGCGCTACGCCAACAGCGAAATCCGAACCCGGATCGGCCCGGCCGGCAAGCCAGTGACCTATCTCGCCCGGCGCTTCCTGCCGGAGCCGGACACGCTGACCATCGCCGGCATCGCGCAAATGGCGCCCGGAGAGCGGCTCGACCTCTTCTCGGCCCGTGTGCAGGGCGTTTCCACCGCCTGGTGGCGCGTCGCGGACGCGCACCGGCTGATCCATCCCGGGGATCTGGAGAGACCCCAGCTCCAGCGGCTCAAGGTGCCGCTGCCGGAGGCGGGCAAATGAACCTTTTCGGCGTCCATCTGACGGTCCTTGCCGGCCCCGGCATCCCGGTCCCGCTGCCGCACAGCGCGCTCGATGCACTCGATACGCTGGAGATCGCCCTCGGCACGGACGAGCCATCGGCCCTGCAGGCACAGTTCAAGGCCGGGCGGGGATCGACCCTGGTCGATATCGCCGACTATCCGATCATGAACCAGCCCGGCCTCAAGGCGGGCTCGCGCATCGTCGTCATGCTGGCGCTCGGCATCATCCCGACGGTGCTGTTCGACGGCATCGTCACGCAGACCCAGCTCAATCCCGGCCAGGGACAGGGCGACGGCACCCTCGCGGTGACGGCCGCCGACGTGCGCGCCCTGATGGACCGCGTCGAGCGCTCGGAGAGCTACCCCGCCATGCCGGTGGCGGCGATCGCGGCCATGGTGATGGCGCGCTATGCCCAGCATGGCCTCATCCCGATGATCGTCCCGCCGCTGGTGATGGACGTCGATCTGCCGATCGACCGCGTGCCGACCCAATCCGGCACGGACCTCCAGTTTCTCAAGCAGCTTGCCGAGCGCACCGGCTGCATCTTCACGGTCACGCCGGGGCCGGCGCCGATGACCAGCACCGGCTATTTCGGCCCGGAGCCGCGCATCGGCCTGCCGCAGGGCGCGCTGAGCGTGAACATGGGGCCGGACTCGAACGTGCTGAAGATCGACTTCCAGAACAATGCCACCGACGCGCACACCGTCACCGGCGAGGTGCAGGATCGCCGGACCAACCAGTCCGTCACCATCCGCACTACCCCGCCCATCGGGATACCGCTGGCGGCCGAGCCCGCGCTGGCAAATCCGGTGACGGCCGGCGAGCATCGCTACGAGGCGCGCGGCGGGCGATCGGCCGCAAGCGCCACGGCCGAGGCACAGGCGCAGGCCGAGCGCTCCGCCCAGGTGGTGACGGCCGAGGGCGATCTCGACGGCACGCGCTACGGCCGCGTGCTCCAGCCGCGCCAGCTCGTCGGCCTGCGCGGCGCCGGGCGCGCGCATGATGGCCTCTATTTCGTCCGCGAGGTGAAGCATCAGCTCAAGCGCGGCGAATATAAGCAGCATTTCAAGCTCAGCCGGGAGGGCCTGGGCACGACGACACCGGTGGTGGCGCCATGAGCGAGACCTATCCCGGCCTCTATCGCGGCACCGTGATCGGCAATGTCGATCCGATGCAGCTTGGCCGCCTGCAGGTGCAGGTGCCCGGCGTCCAGGGCCAGTCGGAGCTCTCCTGGGCGGCGCCCTGCGCACCCTTTGGCGGCAAGAACGGCATTGGCGGCTTCTGCCTGCCTCCGGTGGGCGCGAATGTCTGGGTGATGTTCGAGAATGGCTCGCCGGCCGACCCGGTTTGGATGGGCACCTTCTGGAGTTCGCAGGAAATACCCCCGGCCAGTCCCGCCATCGAGCAGACGCGGATCTTCAAGACCGATGGCATCCAGGTGAAGCTCGACGACATTCCCGGTGCCGCGATGCTGGAGATCAAGATGGCGAGCGGCGCCAAGCTGACGCTGGGGCCGAGCGGCATCGAGATCGACAATGGCCAGGGCGCCAAGATCGCGCTCAGCGGCCCGCAGGTGAGCGTCAACAGCGGCGCGCTGGAGGTGATCTGATGGGCGCGCCGGTCATCACTTCGCAGACACCTGTCAATTGCGGCCATGCCGGCGTGGGAACGCACGTGCCGAGCCAGGTCCGCGTCCGGATCTCCGGCAGCCCCGTGGCGCTGGTGAGCGACCAGCATGTGGTCGCGGGCTGCTCACTCACAGGCTCGCCCACGCCCCCCTGCGTGGCGCTCATGTGGACCGTGCCGGCCTTGCGCGTGAAGGTCTCCGGCCAGCCGGTGCTGGTGCAGACGAGCATTCCGATCGCAACAGGCCCCGGCATCGTCATGCCCGGCCAGACGCGGGTGATGGCAACATGAACTGGCTCTCCCACCCCTATCGCGCCGAGCTGGGGCGCAGCGCCATGTCGGACGAGGAACGGCACGTGCGCGACATGCTGGAGCTGGTGCTGTTTACCGCACCCGGTGAGCGGGTGCATCGGCCGGACTTCGGCTGCGGCCTCAACCAGCTCGTCTTCCTGGGCAATTCGCCCGAACTGGCGCTGACCGTCGAGATGACGGTGCGCGCGGCCGTGCAGCGCTGGCTGGGCGACGTGCTGAGCGTGGAGGCGCTGGCCGTGGCGGCCGAGGATGCGGTGCTGCGCATCGACCTCGACTATCGCCTGCGCGCCAGCGGCGAGGCGGGCAGCACCAGCTTCACGAGGAGCATCTCATGAGCTGGCCGAGCGGCGACATCCGGCGAGAGGTCCGCGCGGCGCGCCTGCGAGAAGCCGCCGCCAATGGCGCGGCCCCGGTCAACGGCATCGTCTCGGTCGAGATGGTCGAGACGGCGGGCGCGATCCAGCTGGTCTGCGAGCTGGTGTTCGCCCCACCCTCCGGACCGCCGGCGCCGATCCACGCCAGCGACATCGCGATCACCGGCGGCGTGCGCCGTCCGCAGGTCGCGGTGACGAGCGCACAAACCGCCGGCAATGTGCTGACGATCACCGTCGCCGAGCGGGGCGACTTCTCGATCTACGAACTGTCGCTGCGCCGGAATGGCGCGCTGCTGCCCGATTTCGACCCGCTGCTCTCCGACATACCGGTCGGCTTCCGGCTGACCTGCCAGCAGGGGTTCGATTGCGAGGCCGAGGCGCCGCCCGAGCCGCTGCCGCCCGCCGATGGCTCCATCGACTATATGGCGCGCGATTATGCCGGCTTCCGGAGTCTCATGGTCAACCGGTTCGCGCAATCCGTGCCTGGCTGGAAGGATGCCGGCGCCGCCTCGCCCGAGATCACGCTCATCGAGATGCTGGCCTCCGCCGCCGACCGGCTGGCCTACGCCCAGGACGCCGTGGCGACCGAGGCCTATCTGGACACCGCGCGGCTGCGCGTCTCGGCCAAGCGCCATGCGCGGCTGGTCGGCTATCGCATGGGCGACGGCAGCAATGCGCGCGCCTTCGTCCATGTCCGCCTGCGCGCGCCGGCCACCGGCCTGGCGCCCCTGCTCGCCACGGCCAGCCCCGGCACGCGGTTCATGACGCGCGCCCATGGCGTCGCCCCGGCCAGCGGCGAGACCCCGGACGTGCTCGCCGCCCGGGCCGCTGGCGCCGCGATCTTCGAGGCGATGGAGAACGCGCAGCTCAGCAGCGCGCATAACCGCATCCGCATTCACGACTGGCTCGAAGGGGACAGCGTCGTCCTGGCCCGAGGCATCACCACGCTGACCGTGGTGGATGAGGGCCGGGCAATCACACTGCAGCCCGGCGACCTGCTGCTGATCGAGGAAGTGCTGGATTCCAACGGCAATGCCTCGCCGGACCCGCAGCGGCGCCACATCGTGCGCCTGACCGGCGTCACACCCTCGATCGATCCGGTGGGCCAGCTCGACAATGGCAATCCCGTCCCGCTCGAAATCCTGACGCTGGCCTGGGGAACACCCGACGCGCTGCCCTTCGACCTGCCGGTGTCGCGCGTCGCCAGCACGGACGAGATCGACGACATCCCGCCCTCGCCGGGCCAGCCCACCGCCGTTGCGCGCGGCAACATCATCCTGGTCGATCATGGCGAATGGCGCGGCAAGGAAGAAATCCTCGCGCGTCGGCGGCCCGGACGGCGACGCTATGAGCTGCCGCTTTCCAATGGGCCGATCACGATTGCCGCGCCACTGGCCAGCGCGGCCTCGGCCGCCGAGGCGCTTGTGCCCGGCGGCACCCCAAGGGCGCAGCTCGACGTGCTTGGCGATGCGGGCGCGGGCAGCGACCCTTCATGGAAGGTGGTCGAGGAAATCTTCGATCCCGATGGCCAGAATCTCGTCCTCGACATTGGCGACGACGGACGCGCCACGCTGCGCACCGGCGCGATCGAGG
>JAFKLU010000383.1 GCA_017304105.1 Sphingomonadales bacterium | reverse complement strand
AACTCTGGCTTGGCAGCGCGCTCGTCATCGCCGGCGCAGCGGCGCCCGCGGGCAATGCGCAGCGCCAGATCGCGACCGTTACGTCCATGAGCCAGGCGGAGAAGGCCGAGGGCGCGAAGGCGCATCCGGAGCTGCTCGCCGAGTTCGGCGGGCTCTATAATGGGCCACAGGCTGCCTATGTCACCAGCGTCGGCCGCAAGATCGCCGTGCAATCGAGCCTGTCCGCCCAGCAGAGCGATTTCACGATCAGCCTGCTCAACAGCTCAGTCAACAATGCTTTCGCCATCCCCGGCGGCTATGTCTATGTCACGCGCCAGCTCATGGCGCTGATGAATGATGAGGCCGAGTTGGCCGGCGTGCTCGGGCACGAGGTCGGCCATGTTGCCGCCCAGCACAGCAAGAAGCGACAGAGCGCGGCGCAGCGCAACTCGATTCTGGGCGTGCTGGGGCAAGTGCTGGTCGGCGTGGTCGCGGGCGATTCGGGGCTGGGTCAGCTTCTCCAGAAAGGCATTGGCACCGGCGCGCAGCTCCTCACGCTCAAATTCTCGCGAACGCAGGAGTATGAGGCCGACGATCTCGGCATCCGCTATCTTGCCAAGGCCGGCTATGATCCGCGTGCGCTCTCATCGATGCTCGCGTCGCTCGCTGCGCAAAGCTCGCTCGATGCGCGCACGCAGGGGCAGAACAGCGCGATTCCCGAATGGGCCAGCACCCACCCCGATCCCGCCTCGCGCGTGCGGCGGGCACTCACCAATGCGCAGGCGACGGGATCCCGCAGCACGTTCCGAAACGCCTCGGTCTTCATCGGCAATCTGGACGGGCTGCTCTATGACGACGATCCCAAGGAAGGGATCATCCAGGGCAACCAGTTCCTCCACCCCGCCTTCAAGCTGAAGTTCAGCGCACCGAGCGGCTTTGCGATCCAGAACGGCACCAGCGCGGTGTCGATCGTGGGGCAATCGGGTCAGGCGCAATTCTCCGGCGCGCCGTTCAACGGCAATCTCGATGCCTATGTGCAGAGCGTTTTCCAGCAACTGGCCGGGCAGGGGCAGGTGCCCTCAATCGACATTCAGCGCAACACGATCAACGGCTTGCCGGTCGCATATGGCGGCGCCAGCATGACCAATTCACAGGGCTCGCGGCTCGATGTGACGGTTGTGGCCTATCAGTTCGGGCCATCGAGCGCCTATCATTTCGTGGTGATTGCGCCGTCGGGGCAGGGGCTTGGCGCGCTGTCACCGCTGGTCAATTCCGTGGCGCGGATGAACGACAGCGAGGCTGCGGCGATCAAGCCGCGTCGCGTGCGCCTCGTGACGGTGCGCGCGGGCGACACAGCGCAGAGCCTCGCGAACCGCATGGCTTATACCGACTACAAGCTTGAGCGCTTCCAGGTGCTGAACGCTCTTGCGAGCAACGCGCAGCCCAAGGTCGGAAGCCGGGTCAAGATCATCACCTATTGATTGGCGCGCAGCGACCAAAAGAAAATGGGCGACCGCACATTGTGCGGCCGCCCACTTCTTTGCCGGGGAGGAGTCGTCGAAAAACCGCCCCTTGGAAAAGCTTAGTTCAGGTTGTTCGAAACCTTGTTGAACGTGGTGTTCAGCTTGGTGCCGATGCTGCTCATGGCGCCGATGGCGGCCACGGCGATGAGGGCGGCGATCAGGCCATATTCGATGGCGGTCGCACCCTTGTTGTCCTTGAGCATCTTACGAACGAACTTCATTGTCGGTCTCCTCAGTCAACCTACTTCAATCACCCGCCACCGATAAATCAGTGAGCAGCCTTTTCTTAGGCTGAGCGTCCTTTCCAAAATCCTAATTTCGGACTTCAATTGGAAAGAATTGAAGGTTAATTGTTGTTTACTTCGTTTGAGACGTGATTCCACATCCCGGTCGTCTTGGTGGCCACGTTGCTGAGTGCGCCGAGCATCCCGAGCACGACGAGTGCAAGGATGAGGCCATATTCCACGGCGGTTGCACCCCGTTCGGACATCCAAATCCTGTGGAAAAATGCGCGCACGGCGATTCCCTCTGCAACAGTCCCGTTCGGGGCGATATGACGCCGCACTTCTTAACAATCCGTAGAGAACCGCTCGCTCATGGCTCAAGGCCCACTTCTCGTCGTCGCCGCCGCGCTCATCGATGCGCAGTCCCGCATCTTCGTCCAGCAGCGGCCGGTTGGTAAGAACATGGCTGGCCTGTGGGAATTCCCCGGCGGCAAGGTGGAGCCCGGCGAGCCGCCGGAGGACGCGCTCGTCCGCGAACTCCGCGAGGAGCTGGGCATCGACACCGAAGTCGCCTGCCTGGCGCCGGCGACCTTCTCTACGGGCGATGTGGACGGACGGCCGCTGCTGCTGTTGCTCTATGTCTGCCGCAAGTGGCGCGGCCAGGTGCTCCCGACAGAGGCGGCCGACAGCCGCTGGCTGCGCAGCCATGAGCTCTTTGCGCTCCCCATGCCGCCCGCGGACGAACCGCTGGTGGCGATGCTGGATGCGCTGCTCTAGCTTTTCCTCGGTTTCAGGGCGTCGGCGAGCGAGACGGTTGCGCTCCCGCGCCTGGCCGGCTTGGGTTGCGACGCGCTGGGGTGCCATCCGCTGCCGTGCAGGATCATGAACCGTTCGCTGGTGCGGCCATCCGCATCCGCAGAACGCGCGAAGGCTTCCGCCGCGCGTGCGAGGCCCGCCCTTGTGAGCGGCGGCGGCGCGGAAGCCAGGCATTGCGCCGCGCCCATGCCGCGCAAATCCGCGAGCAGAGAGAAAAGCGAACCATAGCGCACGTCCAGCGCCTCCTGATCGGCCACGGGCATTGCGAAGCCGGCCCGCGCGAGAAGATCGCCAAGCGCGCGCACATCCACCTGCGGATGGATGCGCTGCGCCGGCCTGTCGCCATCGGCGGCGAGCAGGGCGCTGCGCAGCATGGGGAGAGACCCCGCGCCGACAAAGCTCACCAGAAGCAGGCCGTCCGGCTCCAGCGCGCGATTCATGCCGATCAGCGCGCCGGGCAGATCGTTCACGCTGTCCAGCGTGCCGCAGCACAGGATGAGATCGAAACTCTCGGGCGCGAACGGCAGAGCGTCCTCCCGGAGCACCACGCCGCCCGCTTGGGTGGCCCAGAGCGCCCCCGGATCGCCGCACGTGACGGCGCAGCCGCGAGCCTCAAGCGCCTGCGCGAGTCGCCTGTCCGGGCACCCGATAACAAGAGCCCGCGTGAAGTTGCGCGTCACGTCGTCCAGTCGCTCCAGCATCTCCTCGGCCATAGCGGCGTAGAGAAAATCATGGGCGGCGAAATTGGACGCGGCGCGATCACGGCGACGGGCGCGGCGTTGCTCGTCGAAAATGCGGGGGACGTTCATGGCCGGGCTTGTGCCGGGTCCGGCGCCATGGGACAAGTCGCTCGATGGCCGTCATCCCGCTTTTCGGTGCCGCGTTCCGCCCACTGCTCGATTATGCGCTGCCGCCGCGCTGCGCGGCCTGCGGCGTGATCGTCCACGAGACCGGAACGCTCTGCGCGCCGTGCTGGCGCTCCATCGACTTTCTGGGCGAGCCGCAATGCGCGGTCTGCGGCATCGAGCTGCCTTCGGCGGGCGAGGATGGCCAGTGCGGCGCCTGTCTCGCCACGCCGCCCCCTTATGAGCGCGCGCGGGCAGTGATGCGTTACGGGGAGGTCGCGCGCACCGTGGCGCACCGGCTCAAATATGCCCGGCGCGTGAGCCTGGCCGGTGTCATGGCAACCCAGATCGCGCGGCTGCTAGGGGAGGTGGAGCCAGACTCGGCGATCCTCGTCCCGGTGCCCCTGCATCGCTGGCGCATCTGGTCGCGCGGCTTCAATCAGTCGGCGCTGATCGCACGCCATATGAGCAAGCGGACCGGTGTGCCGGTGGAGCTGGACCTGCTGCGCCGCGCCCGCAACACGCCGCAGCTCCACGGGCTCGGGCGGCGCGAACGTGCCCGCGTGGTTCAGGGTGCCTTCGCACTCTCGCCCAACGCTCCTTCGAGACTGGCGGGCAAGACGGCGATCCTGGTCGACGACATCTGGACGACCGGCGCAACCGCAACGGCCTGTGCCAGCTTGTTGCGGCGAGGCGGCGCCGCGCGGGTCGAGATCCTCTGCTGGACACGCGTAACGCATTCCGACGATTGACAATCGGCGCGCCCGCTCCGACATCCGCGAGGTAACGAGGAGAAGGTCGGGCCATCATGCCGCATGTCGAAATCTATACCCGCGCCTTTTGCGGCTACTGCGCGCGGGCGCTGGCGCTGCTTCGTGAAAAGGGCGTTGAGTTCGAGGAATATGATCTCACCATGGGCGGCCCCCAGCGCGCGGAGATGATCGAGCGCTCCGGCGGACGCGCTACTTTTCCGCAGATTTTCATCGACGGCAAGCATATCGGCGGCAGCGACGATCTGATGGCGCTTGAGGCCGGCGGCAAGCTGGACGAGATGCTGGGCAACGGCTGAGGGGGCTTGGCGGCATGAAGATCGCGCTCTTCCAGATGACGTCGGGCGTCGACCCGGCCGCAAATGCTCGCGCCCTTGTCGACGCCGTCGCGCAGTCGGCGCAGAGCGGCGCGGACATGCTGTTCACGCCCGAAATGTCTGGCTGCGTCGATCAGGACCGGCAGCGCTCCCAGGGCGTGATCGTCACCGAGGAGGAGGATGCTGTCCTCGCCGCGGTTGGCAAGGCTGCGCGTGCCCATGGCCTATGGGTGCATCTGGGTTCGCTCGCGTTGGCCGATCCGGTGAGCGGGAAGCGCCGAAACCGCTCTTTTCTCATTGACGATCAAGGCACTATCCGCGCCCGTTACGACAAGATCCATCTTTTCGACGTGGACTTGCCGGGCGGCGAGAGCTGGCGTGAATCCAACACCTATATTCCCGGCGAGCAGGCGGTGGCCGCGCAGACGCCATGGGGCAGGCTCGGCCTCACCATCTGCTATGATCTGCGCTTTCCAGATCTGTTCCGGGCGCTCAGCAATGCCGGGGCGGACATCATCTCGGTCCCCGCAGCTTTCACCGTGCCGAGCGGAGAGGCGCATTGGCATGTGCTGCTGCGCGCCAGGGCGATCGAATCCTCCGCGTTCGTCATCGCAACAGGGCAAGTGGGACAGCATGAGGACGGCCGGCGGACCTATGGCCATAGTCTGGTGATCGACCCCTGGGGCACCGTGCTGCTCGATGCGGGTGATAAGCCGGGGCTTCATTTCGCCGAGCTGCCACTTGAGCGGATCGCCGACATTCGCGGCAGGATCCCGTCGCTCCGGCACCGCAAGCCAATCGGAGACGTTGCTCTCTCATGATCTCCTTCGATCTGAAATGTGCCGGCGGTCATGTCTTTGAAATCTGGTTCCGATCCAGCAACGACTTTGAAGCGCAGCGTCAGGCAGGGCAGATAGCCTGCCCCATCTGCGAGGAGACGCAGGTCGCTAAGGCGATCATGGCGCCTGCCGTCGCGGCCAAGGGCAATCAGCGCCGCGCGCAGACCGGTGATAGCTATATGCTTGATAGTCCGGCGGAGGGGCAGGGTGATCGCATCCGTGCCCTCATGACGGCGCTCGCCAAGGCCCAGGCCGAGGCGCTCAAGGACTCCCAGTGGGTTGGCGACAAGTTTGCCGAGAAGGCCCGCGCGATCCACTACGGAGAGGCCGAGGATGCGATCATCCACGGCACCGCGAATGTGGAGGAGGCCCGCGCCATGCTGGAGGAAGGCATAGGCGTTGCACCCTTGCTCGTGCCGATTGCGCCGCCGGATCAGACGAACTGATTTGACCGTCGCGGCCGCGCGCAATACAGCGCTTCCCGCGTGCGCCCGTAGCTCAGCAGGATAGAGCATCAGATTCCTAATCTGGGGGCCACAGGTTCGAATCCTGTCGGGCGCACCAAATCTTAACGCGATCAGAGCATTGCGTAGGCGGAGAGCTGCGATGAGCGGGCGCGCAGCGGCGGCCACGTCAACCATCCCAAGCAGCAACGTGCCAGTCAGTGGGGGCAAGCATGGAGAATGAGCGGATAGTCGAGCGGCCTGGCGGATTGCGCTGGCGGCAGGCGCGCCTGCTCAACGTGTGGATCGACAATCTCTCCGTGCAGGATATCGTCGAACGGCTCGACCATGACGTGCTGTTCACCGTCAACGTCGACCATCTCTACCAGCTTCAGCGCAATCCTGCCTTTGCGGAAGCCTATGCCACCGCGACCATGGTCTCGTGCGACAGCAAATATGTGCTGGGTGGCGTGCTGGCGACCGGGCGCGGCCCCATGACAAAGGCCTGCGGATCGGACATCGTGCCGGCTTACTGGCGCCATCATGCGGGCAATCCGGACGTGCGCATCTTCCTGCTCGGCGCAAAGCCGGGCGTCGCCGCAACGGCGCAGGCGCGGATAAACCGCCTGGCCGGCCGCGACATCGTCGTCGGCGCGCACGGGCCGTCCATGAACTTCGTCAATGACGAGGCGGAATGCCGTGAAGTGGTCGACATGATCAACGCCTCGGGCGCGACCTGCCTCATCGTGGGGCTGGGCGCGCCGAAGCAGGAGATATGGATCCACCGGCACCGACACCTGATGCCGGGCGTGAAGGTCTATATGGGTGTCGGCGCGACGATCGACTACGAGGCTGAAGCCGTGCAGCGCGCGCCGGTCTGGGTGCGCAAGCTGGCGCTGGAATGGCTGCATCGGGTCGTGACCGATCCGCGGCGCTACGCGATGCGCTATCTGCGCAACGTCGAATATTTCTGGCTGGTGCTGAAGGACAAGCTCGACCTTTATCGGCCGCCAGCTTTCGTTTCGCCAGTGACGGCAGCCCACCAACCTGCGGCCGATCTTGCTCCCGCTGCCAGGGAAGCGCTCTGATCCGGAAATTCGCCGACAATGGAAGTCGCATGGCTTCACGGCAGCCACAGCGTGGCATAGGAGAAGAACGGGTCCGGAGGCCGCAATCGCGCACCGGCTCTCATCTGGATTTAACATAATATATATTATCGGACTTTGTGATGGACGATAGGGCGGCCGATATCATTCCCCTTCTGCAGATCATGGCGCGGTTGCGGGATCGCGAGCATGGCTGCCCGTGGGACCTCGAACAGAATTTCGCTACGATTGCGCCCTATACCATCGAGGAAGCCTATGAAGTGGCCGACGCGATCCAGCGCGACGATATGGCGGCGCTCAAGGATGAGCTGGGCGATCTGTTGTTTCAGGTCGTGTTCCATAGTCAGATGGCTCAGGAAGCCGGTGCGTTCGATCTTTCTGACGTGATTGCAGCGATTTGCGAGAAGATGGTGCGACGCCATCCGCATGTGTTCGCCGATAGCGCCTCGCCCGGTTGGGACGAGATCAAGGCGGCCGAGCGCGCCGAGAAAGCCGGCAATGATCTCTCCGCTCTGGCCGGCGTGACGCTGGCGCTGCCTGCGCTGGCTCGCTCCGAGAAGCTGCAGAAGCGGGCGGCACGGGTCGGTTTCGATTGGGATGATATTGCAGATGTTCGTGACAAGCTGCTGGAAGAGATAGAAGAAGTCGAGAACGCTCAGAACCCGGTTGAGGTTGCCGAGGAGATTGGCGACATGCTTTTCGCGGCCGTCAATCTCGCCAGACATCATGGCGTCGATGCCGAGGACGCGCTGAGGGCTGCCAACATCAAGTTTGAGCGGCGTTTCCGCGCCATGGAGCAACGTGCCGGCGACACTTTTCCGGCACTTTCGCTGGCCCAAAAGGAATCGCTCTGGCAGGCAGTCAAGGAAGCCGAACGCTAAGCCATAGGACGTTAGGTTGGAGAGCTGGAATGGACAGGATGAGACATGTTGCCCACGCGATGGCCGCCCTCGCCCTATCCTCTCTCCCTGCTTCCGGCGCATCCGCGAGCGAGCGCTCTCTCGGCGAGTGGCGCAATCCCTCGAACAGCGTCCATGTGCGGGTGGAGCCTTGCGGCAGACAACAAATGTGCGGCGTCGTGATCTGGGCCAGCGAAAAGGCCAAAGCGGATTCCAGTCGGGGCGGAACGGATCCCCTCGTCGGCGCTCAACTGTTTCGGGATTTCATCGAGGAGAAGCCGGGCGTCTGGCGCGGCAGAGTCTTCGTGCCTGACATCGCGAAGACATTTTCCGGCACCGTGACGGTCGTCGATAGTGAGACGCTTCGGGCCAATGGTTGCCTGATCGGGAAAATCGGCTGTCGCTCGCAGATCTGGACGCGTCTTCCGCGATGATGCGGGGCAACCCGTTTTCCGCGAACGCGCCTACGCTACCGAATGTCCGAACTGCCGCATGAAGCGCTCATGATCCGCAGGGTCCATCCGCAACGAGAGATGCACTTGCACGCGTCCGTCTACCGGCTCATGCTCCTCTGAAATCACATCGCCGCGGGCGTGGAGCCAGGCCAGCGCAGCGCCGTCCGCACCATCGACCACCAACTCATAGCGACGGTGGCTCTTGCCCAATATATCGGCCAGCTTGCGCTTCAGAGCATCGATCCCCTCGCCGGTGAGCGCGGAAACCAGCGCGACATGTTCGTCCTGCTCGGCGCGTCCGAGAAGCGCCGCGCGATGCTCGGGATCAGTGACCAGATCGAGCTTGTTCCACACCTCGATCATCGGCGCGCGAGCCCCCTGCCCGCCGCCCTCGCCCTCATCTTCCGCCTGCTCCGCCGGAGCCGTGTCGAGATCAGCCAAAACGTCAAGCACATCGTCCTTCTGCGCGTCCGTATCCGGATGCGCGATGTCCCGGACATGGAGGATGAGGTCGGCCGAGAGCACTTCCTCCAGCGTGGCGCGGAAAGCGGCGACCAGCTGGTGCGGCAGGTCCGAGACGAAACCCACCGTGTCCGAAAGGATCGCCTTGTCGATGCCCGGCAGGCTGATCTGGCGCATGGTGGGATCGAGCGTGGCGAAGAGCATGTCCTGCGCGAGCACATCGGCGCCGGTCAGGCGGTTGAACAGGGTGGACTTGCCGGCATTGGTATAGCCGACCAGCGCGATCACCGGCCAGGGCGCGCGCTGCCGCCGCGCGCGGTGGAGCCCGCGCGTGCGCGTTACCTGATCGAGTTCGCGCCGGATACGGGCCATGCGGTCGCGGATCATGCGCCGGTCCGCCTCGATCTGCGTCTCGCCCGGACCGCCAAGAAAGCCGAAGCCGC
>JAFKLU010000382.1 GCA_017304105.1 Sphingomonadales bacterium | reverse complement strand
CGACTTCGCTCGACACGAACGGATAAGCAGCGCGTTTTTGTTCAGGGCAAAGCCTAAAACGCGTCGACCACGTCCATCATCCTGGTCAGCCGCTTTGGCGCCACCGCGCGCCAGCTTCGGGCGAGCCAATCACCGACATGGTCCCAGTCCACGCCCGGCCGGTCCAGCCTGAGGGCGATCCAGCCGCTCGCGCCATAATAAGCCGGGCGATAATAGATGTCGGGCTCCGCATCGATGAGGGCGTTCATCTCGTCCGGGCCTGCCGTTTTGACCAGCAGGGCCACCGCATCCTCACCATGGTGGCGCACGGAGACATAGGCGAAGAACTTGCCTGATTTCTCGCCGCCCACACGCCAGCCGGGGCTGCCGTGGGAATTGCGCGCGTCGGTCTCGGGGAGGGCGAGCGCCAGTTCCCCGACCTTGGCGACGATCCAGTCCGCGTCCAGCTCGCGCCCCACATAGGCGGCGAGCATGCGGGGATAGAGCTGATATTCGGCGAAGAGCACGCGCCGGGCGAGGGCCTCGGCCGTGTCGCCCGGCAGGATCGCGACGGGGATCTGTCCGAGCAGCGGCCCGTCATCGAGCGCCGGGGTCACCAGATGGACCGAGCAGCCGCCATGGCTGTCCCCCGCGTCGATAGCGCGCTGGTGCGTGTCCAGGCCTTTATACTTGGGTAGCAGGGAAGGGTGGGTGTTGAGCATCCGCCCCGTCCAGCGCTCGACGAAGCCGGGCGAGAGAATGCGCATATAGCCGCACAGCGCCACATAGTCCGCGCCCGCCGCCTCGATCTGCGCGTGCATCATCGCCTCATGATCCTCGCGCGAGAGGCCCTTGTGGCTGTGGGCAAAGGTCGCCACGCCCTCGGCCGCCGCGATGGCGAGGCCGGGCGCCTCGGGCTTGTTGGAGAGCACGAGCACGATCTCATAGGGGCAGTCCGGCAGGCGCGAGGCGAAGAGCAGCGCCGCCATGGTCGTGCCGGTGCCGGAGAGCATCACGGCGACTCTTGCTTTGGACATTCCACTCCTCCTTGGAGACCACTTACGGCGACGCTCTTACCCGTCATTCCCGCGAATGCGGGAATCCAGATGCAACGCTCAATCCATCCGCGAGGTAGAACTGGATTCCCGCGTTCGCGGGAATGACGTCAAAAAGGACATGAGCGGCCTAACGTCATACCGCTCAGCCGCAACAGACTCTCAGGCGTTGTGCACGGCTTCCCAGGCCGCCATCGCGCTCCATGCATCCGCCGAGCCCGTAACCGTGCAGCCCTTGGCCCCGGCGCGGATCTCGCCGATCCGGTGCACCGTTTCGCCCGCCTCGGTGAGCGCTGCCGTCACCGCCTCGACATCGCCCGGCGCGACGACCACGGCCATGCCGATGCCGCAGTTGAAGGTGCGGGCCATCTCCGCCGGCTCGATATGCCCCTGCGCCTGCAGGAAGGCCATGAGCCGCGGCTGCGCCCAGGCATCCGCGTCGATATGGGCATGGAGACCGGCCGGCAGCACGCGCGGGATATTCTCCAGCAGCCCGCCCCCGGTTATGTGCGCCATCGCATGCACCAGCCCTTTGCGCACAAGCGGGAGCAGCGGCTTCACATAGATGCGCGTCGGCGCCATCAGCGCGTCGATCAGCAGCACCTCCTGGTCGAACAGGGCGGGGCGGTCGAGCTTCCAGCCCTTATCGGCCGCGAGTCGGCGCACCAGCGAATAGCCGTTGGAGTGCACGCCGGATGAGGCGAGGCCGAGGATCACGTCGCCTTCCGCCACCTTGTCGGCCGTCAGCACCTCGTCGCGCTCCACCGCACCCACGCAGAAGCCAGCGAGGTCATAGTCGCCATCGGCATACATGCCCGGCATCTCCGCCGTCTCGCCGCCGATGAGCGCGCAGCCCGCCTGCTTGCAGCCTTCCGCAATGCCCGCGATCACGCGCTCGGCAACGCCGTTGTCGAGGCGGCCGGTCGCGAAATAATCGAGGAAGAAGAGCGGTTCGGCGCCCTGCACGATGAGGTCGTTGGCGCACATGGCGACGAGGTCGATGCCCACCGTGTCATGCTTGCCGCTGTCGATGGCGAGCTTGAGCTTGGTGCCGACGCCGTCATTCGCGGCGACCAGCAGCGGGTCCTTGAAGCCCGCCGCGCGCAGATCGAAGAAGCCGCCGAAGCCGCCGAGATCGGCGTCCGCTCCGGGGCGTCGCGTTGCGCGGGCGAGCGGGGCGATGGCGCGGACCAGCGCATTACCGGCGGCGATGTCAACGCCAGCTTGCGCATAGGTATAGGGGGCGGGCTCGTTGTGCTTCTTGTCCATGATGCGCGCCTTACCAAATCGGGCTTGGTTTTCCAGAGCAATGCCGCCAAAAGGGCGCCGTGACGCTGACCTTTCCCTCGCTGCGCCCCATTCATATCATTTTTGCGCTGGTTCTGGCGGCTTTTGCGGCTGTGCTGATCGCGCAGATCGAGGGTGAGCGCGGCATCGCGCCGATCGCCTCGAATGGCGATTTCGAGGTGCGGGACATCCGGGTCGACGTCTATGGCAAGAATGCGGACGAGGCGCGCACGACGGGCTGGCGGCTTGCCCAGCGGCTCGCCTGGCGCGCGCTCTGGCAGCGCACCAATGGCGCCAAGGGCCCCATGCTGGGCGATGGCGTGCTGGACAGCCTCGTCTCGGGCATCGAGGTGCAGCAGGAGCAGATCGGCCCAAATCGTTACATCGCGACTCTGGCTGTCATGTTCGATCGGGCCCGCACCGGGCAGGCGCTCGGCGTCAGCGGGCAGGTGATGCGCTCGCCGCCGCTGCTGCTCATCCCCGTGCTGTGGGAGGGCGGCGTCGCCACGACCTTTGAGACGCCGACCGAATGGCAACGCGCCTGGGCGATGTTCCGCACGGCGGACAGCATGATCGACTATGTGCGCACCACCGGCGACGGCGCTGATCCCATGCTCCTCAACGCGGGTCAGCCCGGCCGGCGCGGGCGCAACTGGTGGCGCCTGCTGCTCGATCTCTATGGCGCGGCCGACGTCATCATGCCGATCGCCCGGCTGGAGCGAAGCTGGCCGGGCGGTCCGGTCACCGGGCATTTCTCCGCGCGCTACGGGCCGGACAACCAGTATATCGGCAGCTTCACCCTGCGGGTGCGGCGCTCGGCGGACATTCCGCAGATGATGGCCGAGGCGGTAAAGAAGATCGACGGGCTCTACAGTCAGGCGCTGACCAGCGGCGTGCTGCGGCCCGATCCCTCGCTGGTGATCGAGGAACCGATCAACGCGGTCGAACTGACCAATGTCAGCGAGCTCGATTCGCTGATGGCCGCGCTGCCGAGCGAGGGCGGCCCGAGCGCAGGCGCGACGAGCGTGTCGCTCCAGTTCGAGACGCCGAGCGCTGCCTCGGTGAGCGAGGCTGAGGGTCAGATCCGGCTTATCCCCGGCGTGCGGGCCGCCTCCACTACCAGCCTCGCGCTGGGCGGCATGTCCGTCATGCAGATCAGCTTCGATGGACCGGTGGACCAGCTTCGTGGCGCGCTTGAGGCGCGAGGCTTCACCGTCACCGGCTCAGGCACGAGCCTGCGCATCACCCGGCGGACGGCGGCGCCCGCGCCACCCGGAGGCGGTGGGCAATGAGCCAACTGCCGCTGCCAATGGCCTGGTCGCGGCGCGGTGGAGTGGACAGCCTGCTGATCCATGATGCCAACCGGGCGGCGATCGCCTTCCTGCGCGACCCCGCCATCTGGCCCTCCCATTGCTCGCTGCTGGTCGGCGCTCCCAAGTCTGGCCGGACCCTCATCGGCGAGTTGCTCGCAGCAGAATCGGGCATGACCATCATCGATGATGCGGACCGCGAGGACGAGGAGCGCCTGTTCAATCGCTGGAACCAGACCCGGGACGAGGAGCGCCCGCTGCTACTGATCGCCCGCGAGCCACCGCCTGCCTGGCCGATCGCGCTGCCGGACCTGCGCACGCGCCTCGCGACTGCCGCCGTGGCCCGGATCGACCCGCCCGACGAGGCCATTTCCGCCGCGCTCATCGCCCATGGGCTGGAGCAGGCCGGTTCCGCTTTCGCGCCGGACGTGCCGGAATTCCTCGCTCGCCGCACGGCGCGCTGCTATGAGGATATCGAGGCTGCGGTCGCCCGCCTCAATGCCTTGTCGCTGTCCGCCGGTGGAAAGCTATCGATTGCATCCGCGCGGCAAGTGCTATGTAACAATAGCGGTCTAGACGAGACGGCGGACCATTAGTTTCTCGCGAGGGAATGAATAATCGTGGCTGAAGCCGATCCAAGTCAGACGCTTGCCGCGAACGGCGCACGCTATTTCAACCGCGAGCTTTCCTGGCTCAATTTCAATCTGCGCGTGCTGGAAGAAGCCGGCAATCCCGCTCACCCGCTGCTGGAGCGGCTGCGCTTCCTCTCCATTTCCGGCACCAATCTCGACGAGTTCTTCATGGTGCGCGTCGCCGGCCTCAAGGGCCAGCAGCTCGAGGGGGTGGAGCTGCGTTCGGTCGACGGGCTCACGCCGGCGCAGCAGCTCGATGCGCTGGAGGAGCGTGTCCTCTCCCTGATGGGCGAGCAGCAGGCCGTCTGGCACAGGCTGCGCAGCAAGCTCAGGACGGCCAATATCAGCGTCATCGGCCTCGAAGCGGTCGACGCGAAGACCGAGAACTGGCTTCGCACACATTTCCGCGAACAGGTGTTTCCGATCCTGACCCCGCAGGCGCTCGATCCGGCGCATCCTTTCCCGTTCATCCCGAACAAGGGCCTCTGCCTGTTCTTCGATCTGGTGCGCGAGTCGGACAAGGAAGTGGTGCAGGAGCTGGTCATCCTCCCGGCCACGCTGCCGCGCTTCGTTCGCGTGCCCGGCAAGGCGGCGCGCTTCATCGCGATCGAGACGCTGGTGCGGCGCTATTCGACCCAGCTCTTTCCGGGCTTTGAGGTGCGTGACAGCGGGCTTTTCCGCATCCTGCGCGATAGCGACATCGAGATTGAGGAAGAGGCCGAGGATCTCGTCCGCTATTATCGCACGGCCATCAAGCAGCGCAGGCGCGGCCGCATCATCCGCATGGAGATCGAGAGCGGCGTCGCCCAGCCGGTCGAGGACAAGCTCCAGACGATGATGCAGGGCCATGAGGCGATCGTGGTCGACACCGATGGTTTCATGGGGATTGGCGACCTGGCGCAGATCGTCGAGGAGGACCGCCCGGACCTGAAGTTCCCGGCCTTCGCGCCCCGCTTTCCAGAGCGCATCCGCGAATATGGCGGCGACTGCTTCGCGGCGATCCGCGCCAAGGATATCGTCGTCCATCATCCCTATGAGAGCTTCGACGTCGTCATCGCCTTCCTCAAACAGGCAGCGGACGATCCGGACGTGGTCGCGATCAAGCAGACGCTCTACCGTGCCGGCAAGCAATCAGCGATCATCCGCGCGCTCATCGACGCGGCCGAGGCGGGCAAGTCGGTCACGGCGGTAGTGGAGCTGAAGGCGCGGTTCGACGAGGAACAGAACCTGCTCTGGGCGAGCCAGCTTGAGCGCGCCGGCGTGCAGGTGGTCTACGGCTTCATCGAGTGGAAGACGCACGCGAAGATATCGATGGTGGTGCGCCGCGAGGGGGATGTCTTCCGCACCTACTGCCATTTCGGCACCGGCAATTATCACCCCGTAACAGCCCGGATCTACACGGATCTGAGTTTCTTCACCGCCGATCCGCGCGCGGGCCGGGACGCCGCTCAGGTGTTCAACTACATCACCGGCTATGTCGAGCCGCAGCACATGGAGATGATCACCCTCTCCCCGTTGCGCCTGCGGCAGAACCTTACCGCGCTGATCGATGACGAGATCGAGCATGCCCGCGCAGGGCGCCCCGCGACGATCTGGGCCAAGATGAACAGCCTGGTCGACTCAGCGATCATCGAGAAGCTTTACGCCGCGAGCAATGCGGGCGTGAAAATCGAACTCATCATCCGCGGCATCTGCTGCCTGCGGCCGGGCGTTCCGGGCATGTCGGACAATATCTCGGTCAAGTCCGTCGTCGGCCGGTTCCTGGAGCATAGCCGCATCTGGGCGTTCGGCAATGGCAAGGCGCTGCCCAACAACGCCGCGAAGCTGTTCATCAGTTCGGCGGACTGGATGTCCCGCAATTTCGATCGGCGCGTCGAGTATATGCTGCCGATCGAGAACCCAACGGTGCACGATCAGGTGCTGGATCAGGTGCTGGTCGCCAATCTGCTGGACAATGAGCAGAGCTGGGTGTTGCAGAGCGACGGCAGCTATCAGCGCGTTAAGGCGGACGGCAAGCACTTCAATTTGCATCGTTATTTCATGACCAATCCGTCGCTCTCGGGACGGGGGGCCGCGCGGCGCAAGGAGGGGGCGGTTCCCAAGCTCTCCCTGGCGGAACGCGGCTGACTTAAACGGAACGACCGACCCTTGACCCTGCTCGACCGCCTGACCCGCCCGACGACCCAGAGCGCGCTGCGCAACCCGCAGTTCCGCCGCACCGCGATCATCGATATCGGTTCCAACAGCGTGCGCCTCGTCGTCTATGACGGGCCACGGCGCATCCCCTTCATCCTGTTCAACGAGAAGGTGATGGCGGGTCTGGGCGCGGACATGGGCCGCACTGGCGCGATCGGCGCGGAGGCCATGGGCCGGGGCCTGGCGGCGCTGGAGCGCTTCGCCCGTCTGTGCGTGGAGATGTCGGTCGATCAGGTGACATGCGTCGCCACGGCGGCCGTGCGCGACGCGAGCAACGGCGGTGAGTTCATCGCCCGCGCGGCCGATCTCGGTCTCGAGGTCCGCGTCCTCAGCGGTGAGGAAGAGGGGCGGGCGTCCGCTCACGGCCTGCTGTCCGGCATGCCGCAGGCCGATGGCATCATGGGCGATCTTGGGGGCGGCAGCCTGGAGCTGGTGCGCATCCGCAACGGGCGGATCGAGCGTGGGGTCTCCCTGCCGCTCGGCGTGTTCCGCATTCCCGAGTTCCGGCGTCGCGGCAGGAAGGGGCTGGCCCAGCGCCTCGACGAACTGCTGCGCGAGCGTGGCGCTGCCGAGCTGGCGAGCGGCCTGCCTTTCTATCTGATCGGCGGAAGCTGGCGTGCGCTTGCCCGGCTGGACATGCAACTCACCGGCTATCAGCTCCCGATCCTGCATCATTACGAAATGGGGCCTGATCGGCCCGCCGCGCTGCTCCGGCGGCTGAATCGCGTAGGCAAGGCGGACATCAAGCTCAGCGGCGTCAGCAGCGCGCGCCTGCCCGGCCTGCCCGATGCGGCGCTGCTGCTCTGCACGATCGTGGAGCGGCTCAAATCCTCGCACCTCACTGTCTCCGCTTTCGGCCTGCGCGAGGGGCTGCTGTTCGAGCAACTCACGCCCGAGCTGCGCGCGGAGGATCCGCTGCTCGTCGCCGCGCGTATCGAGGGTGAGGCGCAGGGCCGCTTCATCGGCCATGGCGACCAGATCAGCGGCTGGATCGCGCCGTTGTTCGGCGACGATCCGCCGGAATGGGCGCGGATCAGGCTGGCGGCCTGCCTGCTTGCGGATGTGGGCTGGCGCGCAAATCCCGAGTTCCGGGCCGAGCGCGGCATGGAATTCGCGCTGCACGGCAATTGGGTCGGCGTTTCGGCCGCAGAACGCGCGGCGCTCGCCCAGACGCTCTACGCCAATTTCGGCGGCAGCGGCATTGCGCCCACGCTCGAGACGCTGGCGTCACCGGAATTTCTGCGTCGCGCCACCCAATGGGGGCTCGCCATCCGGTTGTGCCAGCGGCTCTCGGGCGGGGCGCAAGGGCCGCTTCAGGGCTCCGCGCTCGAAGTCCGCGATGGCACGATCATGCTGCGGCTGGATGCAGCTTATGGCGGGCTTGGGGGAGAGGCGATCGACCGGCGGCTGCGGCAGCTCGCGCAGGCGATGGGGACGGGCTTCCTGCTCGACGCCTGATCGTGCCCGCGCCTTTTGACAGGCGCGGCCCGTGAGCGCATGGGCGAGCCATGCAATTAGCAGATTTCGACGTCGACCTGTTCCTGCGCGACTACTGGCAGAAGCGGCCGCTGCTGATCCGCAATCCGTGGAAGGCATGGCGCAATCCGCTGGAGCCGGACGAGCTGGCGGGCCTCGCCTGCGAGGAGGGCGTGGAATCGCGCCTCATCACGCGTGCCGGCGATCGCCTGACGATGGAGAGCGGCCCGCTACCCGAATCGCGTTTCGCAGAGTTAGGGAGCGGTCCGTGGACGCTGCTGGTGCAGGCGGTGGATCATCATGTGCCGGAAGTTGCCGCGCTCATCGAGCCGTTCCGCTTCGTGCCGGACTGGCGCATCGACGATGTGATGGTCAGCTACGCGACGGATGGCGGCGGGGTCGGCCCGCATTTCGACCAGTATGACGTGTTCCTTGTGCAGGGGCTGGGCAAGCGGCGCTGGCGGGTTGGACCGCGCTGCGACGCCGACACGCCCTTGCTGCCGCACGAGGACCTGCGCCTGATCGCCGATTTCGAGGCGACGGGCGACTGGATATTGGAGCCCGGCGACATCCTCTACGTCCCGCCCTGTTTCGCGCATGATGGCGTGGCGGTCAGCGATGATTGCATGACCTATTCGGTCGGCTTTCGCGCGCCCTCGCGCGCCGAGCTGATCGAAGGCTGGAGCGAGCATCAGGCCGATGCACTGGCGGAGGACGATCGCTACGCCGATCCTGACCTCACGCCCCAGGGCAATCCGGGCGAGATCACCGCCGCGTCCATCGACCGGCTGCACGCGATGGTGCTGGAAGCGCTGTCCGATCGGGATGGCTTTGCCCGCTGGTTCGGCCTGCACGCCAGCCAGCCCAAATATGCCGAGGCGGACTGGCGGCCGGAGGAGCCCATCGGCGAGGAGACAGTGCGCGCGCTGCTGGCGGAGGGCGCACCGTTGTGCCGCAATCCGGCCAGTCGCTTCTCCTTCATCCGGCAGGCGGAAGGGGCGGTCCTGCTGTTCGTCGATGGCCATTGCTTCGATTGCATGGGGGATGCCGCATCGCTGGCGGAGGGGCTCTGCGCCGATTCGACGCTGGTCGTGGAGCCCGACCTTGCCTCCTCGGCGCCCGTCGTCGCGCTGATCGCGGCGCTCATCGATCAGGGGAGTCTGGCGTTCGAGGATGAGGATGAGGACTGAGCCGCGATGACGCTGTTGCTGTTCAACAAGCCCT
>JAFKLU010000381.1 GCA_017304105.1 Sphingomonadales bacterium | reverse complement strand
CGCCTCGATCGTGCGCACCGCGTGGATCACGGTGGAGTGGTCGCGACCGCCGAACACACGGCCGATCTCCGGCAGGGAGCGCGGCGTCAGCTTCTTGGCGAGATACATGGCGACCTGACGCGGACGGGCAACGGCGCGGGCGCGGCGATGCGAGCGCATCTCCGAGGCGTCGATGCGGTAGTGCGCCGCGCAGACCTTCTGGATCTCATCGATGGTGATGCGCCGGTTGCTCGCGCGCAGCGCCTCGGCCAGCATGGACTGGGCCAACTCCACGGTGATCGCCTTGTCGACGAGCTGGGCATAAGCGACCAGCTTGTTGAAGGCGCCTTCCAGCTCGCGGATGCTGGAGCGGATCGAGCGGGCGAGCAGCGCGATCACATCGTCCGGCACGTTGATCGGCGCCACGCTCGCGCGGCGCGCATCGAGGATCTTCATGCGCAGATCGAGGCTGGCGGGCTGAATATCCGCCACGAGGCCGCCCGAGAGGCGCGAGAGGATGCGGGGATCGACCGCGCCCAGCTGCTGGGGCGGGCGATCAGCCGCGATCGCGATGCGCGCGCCCTGATCGATGAGATCGTTGAGCGTGTGGAGGAACTCCTCCTGCGTCGGCCCCTTGCCGGCGATGAACTGGATGTCGTCGATCAGCAGCATCCGCGCCGCGCGCAGCTTCGCCTTGAACGAGAAGGTGTCGTTGGCGCGGATCGCCGCCACGAACTCGTTCATGAAGCGCTCGGCCGACATGTAGAGGATCGCGCCCGGCGCCGCCCCGCCGGTCTCGGCACTGGCGGCCGCGATGGCATGAAGCAGGTGCGTCTTGCCGAAGCCGGTCGGCCCGTGAATGAACAGCGGATTGAAGCGCGGCTTGCCTGGCGCTGCCATTGCCCTGGCGGCGGAGCAGGCGAGCATGTTGCTCTCGTCCGTCATGAAGGTCGCGAAATCGTGACGCGGCTCGAAGAGGTTGCCCCGCTCGCCGGCCCGATCCAGAACGCGCGCCGGCGCCGTCTCGGCCTGCGGCTGGACCTTGAGCGGGATCGCCACGCCCTCCGCCGCCTCGCGCGCCTTGACGATGCGCACGTCGCGCACGCCACCCTGCGCCGAGCGCCACGCAAGCGCCAGCCGCGAGGCGAAGTTGCTCGTCACATAGCTTGCGGAAAATTCCGACGGCGCCTCAAGATCGAGCGTGCCCGAAAGTGCGCAATAAGTGCCCAGGCGCAACGGCCTGATCCACTGATCGAACACCCGAACGCCCACCCCCTTGCGCAAGCCCGCACGGATCTCTGCCCAGCTCCGTTCGAGCGCGTCGCGCGCCGGTTCCTGCTCCTGTTCCAGGCCCTCTCCCGAGCCTAGCTTCTCCATTGCATGATCATATCGTTGCTGGCCCACTTGCTGCCCCATGTTCCTTGCCACGACTCTTGATTTCCCACCCTGATTTGGACGACGAACTCCTCCCTATGCGACAGGCACGACCTAGCGGCCACGGGAGGTCATCCCATGCGCAAAGTCTGAACTCGATCGCTGTGACAGCGCTTCGATTCGAGCGCCGCCGGGAGCCAAGTTCTGGCAGTCCCAACCGCCCCGATCAAGGGCGGCCCATGTCAAAAATCTGAAATAAAGTTCTTGACCAAGGATTCCCGTAGCATAGCTCCGGCGGGAATATATTACGTTGTTTTTATTGTATTTTTTGCGGCACCGAAATCGCTCCATGACAAAAACTGTGCGCGCGAATCGCGATGAATCCTGCCTTCCGGTCAGAGGGTTATCGGGCTGTTTACCAGCCTGGGAAAACCCTGCCCTTCCCTTCCTGCAGGCCCATCCCGGCCTGCTGGTTCAGCGAACTGTTACCGCGATCCGCGACTCGGGGGGAACCGGTCGCCGCCGAGTGCCTTGTCGAGTGCGATGGCGGCGCGGAACAGTCTCAGGCGCAACGGGGCTATGGTCGTACCGGTCGATGGCCGAATCGCCATTGGCACGCAGAGCGACGGCCGGGGATGGCCTGCGCGGGAACCGGACCTTCAGTGGCTCGGGGGACTTTCCTCATCAGCCGCGCCCGACTCGGGCGGCTGTTCTTCGCGCGCCCAGTCGCGCGCCTGCCCCTTGCGCCGGCGCAGATTGTCGCGCAGCGCCTGTGCGAGGCGTTGTTGCCGGTCGGATTTGTCCTGGCTCATGCCCCGGCTCTACGAATCCCGCTCCCGCGCTGCAAGTCGCCTTGACAACGGCGGTCCGCCAAGGCCATAGGCGCGGCCTTGCTGAAGCGGGGGTGCTCCCCTGCGAACGGCTTGTGCTGCCGTAGCTCAGTGGTAGAGCGCATCCTTGGTAAGGCTGAGGTCGTGAGTTCAATCCTCACCGGCAGCACCATTTTTCCCCTTCTGAACAGATCATTCCCCTCGGGGGACCTAAAGCGCGCGGACTGATCATACGGTCCGGTCAGCGCCATCGCCACCTAGGCGGAAGCCGGCGAGGGAGCTGCACATGCAGCGCGAATCAGCGTCGTCGCACGATCATCGCGACGACGCTGGGCTGAACAAGGCCAAGCGACGCCCGGCGTGGGCAAAATCGGCTGCCTGCACATTATTGGAAACTGGCTGGAGAAGGGCGCTTTCCTTCATGTGCAGCCGTTCGGTTCGAGCGGCCGTCGAGCCTGTCGAGACGGTTGTCGAGAACGTCCGCGCCGCGCCGATTTCTCGACTTCGGTTCTCGGCAAGCTCGAACCTTCGCTCGAAACGAATGGCTTGAGGCGGACGCCCCCTTCAGTCAGTTCAACTGCGCGCGCCGATAATCCCCCGGACTCACGCCGAACCGGCTGTGGAAGGTGCGCGTGAACAGGGGCACGCTCGCATAGCCCACGCCATAAGCGATCTCGGAGATGGTGGAGCCGCGCCAGCGCGGGTTGCGCAATTGTCGGGCCGCCTGATCGAGCCGCCGGCGCGCCACATAGCTGCCGAAGCTGTCGCCCCGCCGCACGAACATGGCGAGCAACTCGCGCGGGGTGATACCGGTCGCCTGCGCGGTGCAGCGCGCATTCAATCCGGCGTCGCGGATGTGCTCCTCGATATAGGTCACCGCGCGCGCATGCACCGCCGCATCCGGGAAGGGGCCGCTCATCTCCGGGCCGTAAGCGAGGCTGTAGGAGGCGGTGAACATGTCGAGCAGCTGATGCGCGACGCTTTCGGCATGGGCGGCGTCCAGCCCCCGCTCCACCTGGCGCCACAGGCTGCACGCCATGCCCGCCGCGATCGCGGCGGCGCCCTTCTGGGCCGAGAGGCAGCGGCCGGTCACAGTCTCGGGATAGGGCAGATAATCGTGGATGAGATCGTCGGGCACGCGCACGAGCAACATCTCGGCATCGCCACCCAGATCATAGCGGTGCGGCACGCCATTGTCGCAGAGCGTGACATCGCCCTGGCGCAGCACCGCCTGGTTGCGGCCCTGCGCAAAATTGCCCTTGCCGCTCAGCTGAATGAGGAAGGAATAGAGCCGCACGCCGCCATCGATATGCCGTTCATTGCGGCGAATGGTGCAGGGGCCGGTGATGAGCCGCGCCATGCCGATCTGGCCGAGGCCACCAAGCTTCAGGCCGGCGGAGAAGTCCGCATTATCTTGCGGGGTGAAATCGGTCTTGGAGAGCCGGGACGAATAGATCTCGTTCCAGGCCTGCATCCGTCCGCCCTTCACAAGGCTGTCGGTGCTGAAACTTTCCATTGCTCCCCCTCCTCGCCCCGGACGTTACGGCCCTCGGCAATGCCCGACCTAACGCGCCACAGACGTTTCGTCTATCGAGACAGGGTTGTCCTAACGGCTACAAACCAGATATCCTATATTATTTTGCCGACTGTGCCAGCAGCGCCACAGTGGAGGGCGCCACGCCGGGGAAAGCGGCGCGGCGCCCTGCCCCTCAGAAGCGCTTGGTGAGCGTCAGATACCATTCGCGCGGCGGCGCGGGCTGGGCATCGGTCTGCGGATAGCCGAGGCCCTGATAATCGAACACGTTGCGATAGTAGAACTTGTTGAACAGGTTCACGATGCCGAGCGCGACCGTGAAATCATGGTCGGCATTGTCGTAGGTGATGCGGCCGTTGAACAGCGAGCGCTGCGGCATGAGATAATTATACTTGGTCGATGTGCCGCTGACGATCTGGCTGCTCTCATAGGTCCAGTCGAGGCGCGGGGTGACCGATCCGCCGATCGCATCCGCCACGATCTTGTACTGGATGCCCGCATTGGCGGTCCAGAACGGGTTGCTCTGCCGGCGGTTGACGGTGCGCGCCTCGATATCCGGCGCCATGAACCTGGACCAGCCGACCGAGCCGTTGATCACCAGATTTTCGACCGGGTTGATCGTATATTCCGCCTCCACGCCGCGCACGGTCGCGGGCTGGTTGCGGAAATAGCTGCGGCCCAGGCAGACGATGCCGGCAGTGGAGGCGGAGCCGTCCGGATTGTTGGGCAGCGTCGTCGTGCTGCACTGGGTCGAGCCGGCAGGGCCGCCGGGCAGCGGGATGAGCTGCTGGTTGCCCTTTTGCGGCTGCCCCGCATCGTTGAGCAGCGCCTCGGCACCGCCGATCGTGGTCGGGCGGTTCGAGAAGTCGGTGTAGAAGGCGGAGAGATTGAGGCGCAGCTTCTTGTCGAAGAGGTCGAGCTTGGCGCCGATCTCATAGGCGACGTCCTCGTTCGCCCCACTCTGCTCCACCTGCGTGAACTGGAGCGGCCGCGTATTGTAGCCGGGCAGCGAATAGCCGGTCGCGGCGGAGGCATAGAGCAGCACATTGTCGGCCGGCTCGTAATTGAGGCCGGCCTTCCAGCTCACTTTCTTGCGCGCTGGCGTCACCTTGAAGAGAATGTCGGAAGCGGTGCTCAGATAGCTGACATCGGAGATGTTGGAGAAGTTCACCGCCATCTTGTCGTCAGAGTAGCGCAGCCCCAGCACCACGCCGAGCTTCTCACCAAACGGACGCACCGTGGCATTGGCGAACACTGCCTTGCTGTTCGGCTTGTAGGTTGTGCGGAGGAAACGCTGCAGGCCCGAGCTTGCCTGGATGAGCGAGGCGCGCTGGCGCCCGTCGGCATCGAAGTAGAAAGCGCCGAGCACCCAGTCCATCAGGTCCGACTTGCCCGAGAGACGCAGCTCGCCATGGACATAGCTCTGCGCCAGACTGTTGATCACATGCTCGACGACGAGCGGCATGCCGTCCGTATCGAACGTGTGGGTCTCATCGAGATCGCGATAGGCGAGCACGCCGGTCAGGTTGATGTTGTCGGCAAGATCCCAGCTCAGCTTGCCCGAGACGCCCCAGTTCTTGAGATTGTTGTGATTGGGGATCTCATAGCCGCCGCGCGTGCACTGGCCGCGCTCGTTGACCGAGCCGTTATAATAAGTGTTGCCGGGGATCACCGTGCAGGCCGGAATGCGGTCCGTATAGGTGACATAGGTCGAATAGGGGTCGCCGGTGCGGAAGCGATTGTCGATCGTCACGCCGAAATAGGCGGCCTGGCTGCGCATATTGTTGTTGGCGCGCGTGGGATCGATGTCGACGATACTGTCGGCCGGATTCTCCGAGAGATCGCGCAGATAGTCGCCCGAGAGGGTGAGCTTCAGGGTATCGGTCGGCTGCCACAGGAAGGCGCCGCGCACGGCCCGTACGTCCTCGCCGCCATAATGGCCGATCGTGCAATCATTGACCTGATCGAGCTTCGTCGAGTTCTGCAGCGGGCTGGTATAGGGGAAGCGCCCCGCCAATGCGGGCGTGCCGCGCCGGTTCATCTCGCAGGTGAAGTCGAGCAGCTTCTGATAGCCCTCGCGCTTCTTGGAGAGGCCGGAGATGAAGATGGCGGCGGTGTCGCTGATCGGCAGGTTGAAGCCGCCGCGGAAATCCGTGCGGTTAAAGCGGCCGACCGTCGCTTCGACATAGCCGGACGCTTCGGTGAGGCTCGGCTGCCTGGCCACCACGTTGATCGCGCCCGCGAGCGAGTTGCGGCCGAACAGGGTGCCCTGCGGGCCGCGCAGCACTTCGATATGGTCGACGTCCAGCAGGTCGAAATTGGCGCCCAGCAGCACCGGATAATAAACGTCGTCAATGTAGAAGGCGACCGAGGGCTGGCCGGCAAGGCTCGTGTCGCCCGACCCCAGACCACGGATGAAGGCGGAGACGCCAGGCCCGAAGGCGCCCTGCACGCGGCGGAACTGCGCGTTCGGCACGACCGAGGTCAGATCGCCGATATTGGTGATGCCACGCTCCTCCAGCGCTTCGGAGGTGACCGCGGTGATCGCGATCGGGGTATCCTGGAGATTGGTCGCCTGGCGCGTCGCCGTGACGATGATGTCCTCGATGCCTGCGCCCGTTCCCTCCGCGCCCTGCTCGGGCGCCTGCGCAAAAGCGGGCGTCGCGGCCATCGCCGCGCAAACGGCAAGCAATGATACGGACAAGCGTCCTGTCTTGTTGCTCATGATCCTCTCCCTTTTGCCGGCTCATGCCAGTCTCCGGAGAGGTTACAGAACGTGGCCGCGTCGCAACTTATCTGGAACGGTATCCGAGTTTGAAAGCCAGCCGAGACGCCGCGACGGGCCGTGAGATGGTGGCGACGAACGCCCTCCCGATCTAACCCGTTCTATCCAATGGCTGATTTCAACCCGACCCGCCTCGTAAACGGCAGGTCGACCAACATTTGCGCGGCCGGAACCTTTGCCTAGCCTTTCGCATAGGGTCACTGCAGATCAAGAAAGGAAGACGATGCGACATTGGATTCTAGCCACGTCGGCCGGCGCTCTTCTGGCCGTTTCCGCCGCCGCCAGCGCGCAGGATACGGCCGCGCCCGCCGCGCCCCCGGCCGCCACGCCGACGGCCCCCTCCGCAGAAGCGGCAAGCTATAGCGATGCCGATCTCAAGGCCTTTGCACGCGCAGCGATCGCCGCGAACAAGATCCAGCAGGACGCCGCCGTGCCCGCGACCGAGAAACAGCCCAAGATGTTGGCTGCGGTGCAGGCGGAAGGTCTCGATCCGGCGAAGTTCAACCAGATCGCCCAGGCCTCTCAGGCGGACCCCGCTCTGTTGAAGCGCATCCAGACTGTGGCGGCCGCCGATCCGGCCAACGCTGCGCCCCAGCCGGCGCCTTCCCCAACGACGCCCTGATCCGGCCATAACGGCCGTCTCATCCCGGAGCGGGAGAGGACCATCGATCTTTCCCGCTCCGGCGCGATGGCTGTTCACAAGGATGCGCTTGCTGATAAGACCGCCATTAGCCCGGCGGCCATCGGTCCAGTCCGCCGCCACCGGGTCTGGTTCGGGTCGGCGATGAAGGACGAGAGATGGTCGAGGTGCATCGCGTGCCGCTGGCGCCCAGGGCGTCGCGAAGCCGCGCCTGGACCGATCTCTACTCGGCCCATGTCGAGCGCGCCCATGCTACGCTCAATGACGATCACGCCCCCTCGCTGAGCTGCGCCACTCTCGGTCCGGTCAGCATGGTAAGCCTCGCGCTCGGAGCGGGGACGATCCAGCGCACCGCCGAGCATATCGGCCATGTCACCGAGGCCCATTACACCTTCCTGCTGCAGCTGAGCGGCACTGCCACCTTCTCGCATTATGGGCAGGATGCCTTGCTGGGGCCGGGCGACTTCACGCTCTGCAACAATGCCGTGCCTTCCCTCTATGCGGCGGACGGGCCAGCGGAGCTTGTACTGATCCGCACCGGCGCCGGCACGATGCGCGACCATCTGCCCTCCCCCGAGCAGTTCTGCGGGCGGCATCTGCGCGCCGGGGATGGCCTGTCGCAGAGCGCGGCCGAGCTTTGCCGCAGCGTGTTCGCCCAGCTGGCGGGCGGCCTGCCCGAAGCAGTGCACAACCGCGTCGCGCGCAACCTGCTCGATGCCATCGCCACCGCCTTCGCGATCAGCTTCGACGAGCTCATCTCCTCCTCGGCGGTGCTGACCGGCCGCCACGCCCGCGTGCGCCTGTTCATCGAGGAGAATCTGCGCGATCCGGAGCTCAGCCCCGGTCTCATCGCCTCGCGGCTCAAAGTCTCCTCGCGCTATCTGCGCATGATCTTCGCGGCCGGCAACGAGACCGCCTCGGCCTATGTGCTGCGCAGGCGGCTGGAGGAATGCGCGCGGCAGATGGCCGATCCTGCCTCCGCCCATCTCACCATAACGGACATCGCCTTCGGCTGGGGCTTCAACTCCGCGCCCCATTTCGCGCGCAGCTTCCGCGAGCGGTTCGGCAAGGCGCCGCGCGTCTACCGGCGCGAGAAACTCGGCAGCGTGCCGCCCGCGCGTTCCGCAGAAATCCCCGTGGAGTAACGCGGCGGTCAACACTGTCTCGTGTGCCGTAACAAATTACGTTCAATGCATAGTTCCGCTTGGTGCAAGCGTTTCGGGCCTTTCGTTCGCAAAGGTGCCGCGCCTCAGGAACAGCATCCACGGAAACACAGAAATGAGCCTCAACCGCCCCGTCACGATCCACAATGTCGGGACCGTCAGGATCGGCCAGGGCGTCGTTCTTTCCTGCGCGGACGATCTGGCGACGCGCGGCGTCACCTCCGTTTTCCTGGTCACAACGCCGCCCACACGGGGCCTGTGCACGCCGCTCATTGGCGCACTGGAGGCCCGGAACATCCGCGTCACCGTCTGGGATGCGCTGACCGGCGAGCCGACCATCGAGAATTTCCATGACGCCATGGCGCAGGCAAAAGCGGCCGGCACGGACGGCGTGGTTGGGCTGGGCGGCGGCAGCGCGATGGACGTCGCCAAGCTGGTCGCCGCGCTGCTGGACGGCAAGCAGCAGCTCATGGAGCCGATCGGCGTCGATCTCCTGAAGAGCCGCGCGCTGCCGCTCGCCTGTGTGCCGACCACGGCCGGCACCGGCAGCGAAGTCACCCCCATCGCGATCCTGGGCGACGAGGACGAAGACCTCAAGAAAGGCGTGGTCAGCCAGTATCTGGTGCCCGATTTCGCCTATCTCGATCCCGAGCTGACCGTCTCCATGCCGCGCGCCGTCACCGCCTCGACCGGCGTCGACGCGCTCACCCACTCCTGGGGCCGGTGAACACCGCCGCCGTCCATGCCCTCGCCTATCCGCTCGGCGGCGAGTTCCACATCCCGCATGGCGTCGCGAATTCGATCCTGCTGCCGCACGTGCTGCGCTTCAATCTCGAAGCGGCACCGGCGCGCTATGCCGAGATCGGCCGGGCGCTGGGCGTGAGCGAGGCTGGCAGCGACGAGGCCGTCGCGCGCGCCGGCATCGAATATGTCGCGGAGCTTTCCGGGCGGATCGGCATCCCCGCGGGCCTCACCGGCATGGGCATCAGCGCCAATTCGATCCCGCACATGGCCGTCTCGGCGATGAAAGTGACCCGCCTCCTCGAACGCAATCTGCGCGAACTCACCGAGGAAGACGCCGCCCGCATCTACGAGGCGGCGCTCTAACGCCCCTCTCCACCGAGCTACATCATCACCCCAGCGCGAACTGGGGTGACGTGTATCAGCCCGCCTTCACCTTCGCGCGCCAGGCATGCAGCAGCGGCTCGGTATAGCCATTGGGCTGCGCCACCCCTTCGAACACCAGAGCCCGCGCGGCCTGCCAGGCCATGCTCTGTGGATTGCCGGTCATCGGCGCATAGAGCGGATCGCCCGCATTCTGCGCATCCACCTTGGCCGCCATCTTCTCGAACGCCGCGTCCACCTGCTCCCTGGTGCAGACGCCATGCAGCAGCCAGTTGGCGATATGCTGCGAGGAGATGCGCAGCGTCGCGCGGTCTTCCATCAGGCCTATGTCGTTGATGTCCGGCACCTTGGAGCAGCCGATCCCCTGGTCCACCCAGCGCACCACATAGCCCAATATGCCCTGTGCATTATTCTCCAGCTCCTCGCGCACTTCCGCCTCCGACCAGTTGGTGCCGGGCGAAACGGGCACGCTCAGCAGCGCTTCGAGCGGCGCCACCGGCTCGGCCGCGCGCTCGGTCTGGCGCGCATGGACGTCAACCGCGTGATAATGCGTCGCGTGCAGGGTCGCGGCGGTTGGCGAGGGCACCCAGGCGGTGTTGGCGCCGCTCATCGGATGGCCGATCTTCTGCGCCAGCATGTCCGCCATCCGATCGGGCGCCGCCCACATGCCCTTGCCGATCTGCGCCCGGCCCGAAAAGCCGCAGGCGAGACCGATCTGCACATTGCGATCCTCATAGGCCTTGATCCAGTCGGAGGCTTTCATGTCGCCCTTGCGGATCATCGGCCCGGCCCGCATCGAGGTGTGGATCTCGTCGCCCGTGCGGTCGAGGAAGCCGGTATTGATGAAGACGACGCGGTTGCGCGCCGCGCCGATCGCGGCCTTGAGGTTGACGGTCGTGCGCCGCTCCTCGTCCATGATGCCCATCTTGAGCGTGTGGCGCGGAAGGCCGAGCAGGTCCTCGACGCGGGCGAAGAGCTCGTCGGCGAAGGCGACC
>JAFKLU010000380.1 GCA_017304105.1 Sphingomonadales bacterium | reverse complement strand
TGCTCGCAGCCGTGCTGTGGGCCGCCTGCGACTTCGCCGCCCTCGCCCGCGATCCGGCCGCGGGCAAGGCGCGGCTCACGCTCGCCGGTTTCGTGCCCGTGGCGCTGCTCTTCGTGCAGCTCCTGCTCGGCGCGCTGACGGCAGGCCTGCGCGCGGGCTATGTCGCCAACACCTGGCCGCTGATGAACGACCATTTCGTGCCGGAAGGCATTGCGTGGTGGGGCTCGCTGTGGATGACGCTGACCAGCGATCCGTTCCTCGTGCATTTCCTGCACCGCTGGTGGGCCTGGGGCGCGGCGGCGGGGCTGTTCTGGATGGTGAGCCGGCTGCGGCGCGCCGGCGCGGCGCCGCTCGGCTGGGCGCTGCTCGGTCTCGTGCTCGGCCAGATTATCCTCGGCGTCGCGACCGTTGTCACCGGCGTTTCGCTGCTGATCGCCGTCACGCACCAGATCGTCGGCGCGCTGCTGCTGGGGGCGGCGGTGATGGGGGCGCACCGGCTGGGCGCGCGATGAGCGCGATCGCGCTCGTCTATGTGCTCTATGGCGATCGTCTGGCGGCGGAGCAGGCCGCACGGGACATGGTGGAACAGCGCCTGGCTGCCTGCGCGAACCTGCTCGGGGACAGCCAGTCCTTCTATCGGTGGGAAGGCGAGATCGAGGACGCGCGCGAGGTGCCCGTGCTGTTCAAGACCGCGCCTGACCGCCGCGAGGCCCTGATGGCGGCGCTCTCGCGCGATCACGGCTATGCGCTGCCGGCGATCCTGAGCTGGTCTGCCGAGGCGACGGCCGATTATGCCGCATGGGTCGCGCGTGAGACGCAACTGGACGTGGATCCGCCAGCCTGAGCGCCATAGGGTATCATGATACCCGCCAGCAAAAGCCCGTTTTTCTTGACTTCGCGCCCCCGAATCGTCATTAGCGCCGCCATTGGCGGTGCCTCTCCCGGCGCCGCCTTGTCATTTTTCCGGAGGCAGAGGCCATGAAGGCGCTCATGAAGACCACCAAGCCGGCGACCCCGGCGACGGTCGAGAAGAAATGGTTGCTGATCGATGCGGAGGGCCTCGTCGTCGGCCGCGTCGCCTCGATCATCGCGAACATCCTGCGCGGCAAGCACAAGACGAGCTACACCCCGCACGTCGATTGCGGTGACAATGTCATCGTCATCAACGCCGAGAAGGTGAAGTTCACCGGCAACAAGCTGACCGACAAGCGCTACTATAAGCACACCGGCTATGCGGGCGGCATCAAGGAAACCTCGCCGCAGAAGGTGCTGGAAGGCCGCTTCCCCGAGCGCGTGCTCGAGAAGGCCGTGGAGCGCATGATCCCGCGTGGCCCGCTCGGACGCCAGCAGATGCGCAACCTGCGCGTCTTCGCCGGCAGCGAGCATCCGCACGAAGCCCAGAACCCCGAAGTGCTCGACATCGCGTCGCGCAACCGCAAGAACAAGGTGGGTGCCTAATGTCCGATACTGTCAATTCGCTGGCCGATCTGCAGGGCCTGACCACGGGCGCCCCGGCGGCCGAGACGACCGCCGCCGCGCCTGAGGCCCCCGTGTCGACCGCGCCGCTGCGTCAGCAGGAGCTGGACAAGCAGGGCCGTGCCTATGCGACCGGCCGCCGCAAGGACGCTGTCGCCCGCGTCTGGGTGAAGCCCGGCACCGGCAAGATCACGGTCAACGGCCGCGACCAGGAAGTCTATTTCGCACGTCCTACGCTGCGTCTCGTCATCAACCAGCCCTTCACCGTTACGGCGCGTGATGGCCAGTATGACGTGGTCTGCACCGTGAAGGGTGGCGGTCTCTCGGGTCAGGCCGGTGCTGTGAAGCACGGCATCGCCCAGGCGCTCTCCAAGTATGAGCCGGCGCTGCGTTCGGCCGTGAAGGCCGAGGGCTTCCTCACCCGCGACCCGCGCGTCGTCGAGCGCAAGAAGTACGGCCGCGCCAAGGCTCGCCGCAGCTTCCAGTTCTCGAAGCGTTAAGCGACACCGCTTCTTCGCGAGGCAAGATATGGGGCTGTCCTTCGGGACGGCCCCTTTTCTTTTGTCTTCAGATGCTTGCGCGCAGGTGGGGGTTTTTTCTTCGCCTGCTGGGGAAGAGGATTTGGAGCGCGGGGGGGCTTCGCCCGCGCGGCGCAGCAAGGTTCCCTGCACTTCTCGCGCCAGTGGGGGCCGATAGCATTGCTCACGGGCTTGACGTCCGGCCGGGCGGTCCTACCTAGGGCATGCGGGCCGGGCCCCTCTGGCGATCGTTCGCGATCGTGATGTCGGACCGCATCGAGTGCGCTCGGTGCAGGTCTTTCGATGTTTTTGCCGCACTGGCGCCTTCGATGAATTGCCAACAGCTTTCGGAGGTTTTTGCCGCATGTCTTCCGCCCACAATATGCCCTGCCCGGTCTGTAAGGTTCCGCTCGTGATGAGCGAACGGCAGGGCGTCGAGATCGACTATTGCCCGCAATGCCGCGGCGTCTGGCTGGACCGTGGCGAGCTCGATAAGATCATCGAGCGCAGCGCGCGCGACATGGCGCCGCCACCTGTGCCGGCGCGAACTGCGCCACCGCCGCAGCAAGGCTATGGCGAGCGCGATCATGGCTGGCACCAGCCGCATCATGGCCAGAAGAAGCGACGCAAGTCGTTCCTGGAGGAATTGTTCGACTAGCGACGGTCCTGGCGCCGCGCCCTGATGGCCGGGTCAGGCGCCGAGCCCGATCCGCCGCTCGATGCCGATGCGCGCGAGGAACGCCTCATCATGGCTGACCACCAGCAGGGCGCCGTCATAGTCGCGTAGCGCGTCTTCCAGCGTCTCGATCGCGTCCAGATCGAGATGGTTGGTCGGCTCGTCCAGGATGAGCAATTGCGGCGGCGTGGGCCCGGCAGTGACGATGGCGAGGCCCGCGCGCAGCCGCTCTCCGCCGCTCAGTACGCCCGCCGGCTTCAGCGCGTCGCGATTGCGGAAGGCGGCGCGGGCAAGCGTGGTATGGGCCTCGCCATGGGTCATGCCGGGATGCCGCGCACGCATGTTCCCGACGAGGTCTAGGCGCGCGTCGAGCAGGGCGACATGCTGGTCGAGCATGGCGATCAGGCCGCCCGCACGGGTGACATGGCCGCTCGTCGGCGCAAGGACGCCGGTGGCGAGCGCCAGCAGGCTGGTCTTGCCGCTGCCGTTCGGCCCGGCGAGCGCGATGCGGCGTGGCCCGGTGATATCGAAGCTCAAGGGCCCGAACAGACGGCGGTCGCCGCGCTCCAGTACGACATCCTCGAAGCGCAGCAGCGTGCGGCCGGCGGACAACCCCGATGGCGGCAGATCGATGTGCAGGGGCGTCAGTATCTCCACCTGCTGCCGGGCATCGTCGAGTGTCTCGCGCGCTTCACCGATCAGCCGCTCGGCGAGACGTCGCTCGCGCCCGCCGCTCTCCTGCGCCTGCTGCGCCATGGCGCCGAGCAAGATCCTGGGGGCGCCGCCGCGCTCCCGGAGCGCCCGGCCGGCCTTGTCCCGCCGTGCCTTCCTCTCCACCTGGCGCTGGGCGGCACGCTCCTGAGTGGTGACCTGGCGGCGGCTGCGATCGAGCGCGGTCTCGGCCCGTTCGCGCATTGCATCGCGCTGCGCGACGAAATCGCTCCAGCCGCCGGTGACGCTGAGAATGCCGACCGGCGAGAGCTGGATGATGCGGTCCATCGTTTCGAGCAGATCCCGATCATGGCTGGCGACCAGCGCGCCGCCCGGCCATCTGGCGAGCAGATCGGCAATTGCGCCACGGCCTTCCGCATCGAGATTGTTGGTCGGTTCGTCCAGGAGCAGCAGGTCCGGCCCGGTCAGCAGCATCGCCGCAAGGCCGAGTCGTGTGCGTTCACCGCCGCTCAGTGTCGCGCAGTCGCGATCCAGCGCGATGTGCGGCAGGCCGACATCGGCCAGCGCTGCGGCCAGCCGCTCCGGCAAGGTCCAGTCGGCCTCGCCGGCATCGTCCAGCGTGCCGCTGCCCGCTTCCATGCGCTCAAGCAGGTCGAGCGCGTCGGCAACGCCCAGCGCCTGCGCGACGCTGCCCCGGTCGGGCTGGATCTGGCGCAATGTCGCGATGCGTCCGGCGCGGTGGATGTGGCCGGCGCGTGCGGGCGCTTCGCCGGCCATGATGGCAAGCAGGGTGGACTTGCCCGAGCCGTTGCGCCCGACAAGGCCGATGCGCTCGCGGCCGACGGCGAGGCTGAGATCGGAAAAGAGCGCCGTGCCGTCAGGCCTGGCAGCAGTGACGGAATCGAGCGTGAGAAGAGCGGGAGCGGACATCGGACACCTGCGGCAATTGGACGGACGAACGGGGGGGCAGTGCCTGGTCCATGATCAAATGCTCCTTCGCGGGTGTCGGCGCGATATAGGCTGGATGCCATCGGAAGCAAAGTGGGCTCCGCGATCGCTCGTAGCCTTGTCCCCATCAATCCTCGCGCCCGCCATATTGCCCGTCCCGCCCGCCGATGCTAACCGCGTTCCCATGCAAGCTCCGCCCGAGATCATTCGCGTCCATGCCCACCGAGTCGCCTGCGACGGTTCGGGGCATGGCATTCCCGCCGCGCTCGGCCATCCGCGCGTCTTCCTTGAGATTGACGAGCATGGCTATGTCGATTGCGGCTATTGCGACCGGCGCTTCGTGCTCGAAGGCGGCCCGGCCGACACGCCCGACATCGTGAACAAGCCCGACATCTCCTCGGGCGCCAGCCTCTAGGGCTGGCGGGTCGGGTGAGGCGAGCGGGCGGGCCAGACCAGAGGACCGCTGGATGACGCAGCAGCATTACGCACCCGTCGACGATCCGGCAGGCTGGACGGCCGCGCAGATCGGCGGCCGCGAAGGGTTCACGCATCGCCTCTCGGGCGCGCAGCTCGATGCCATCGATGCGCTCGTCGAAAAGACGAGCGGCAAGCTCCCGCACGAGATCACCAGCGCGGATTTCTCCTCGCCGGAGGTGGACGCGCTCATGGCGGCGGCGCGCTGGCAGCTTCTCCACGGTGCCGGTGCGGTCATCCTCTCCGGCATTGACGCCGGGCGCTATGACCTGGCCGGGCATGAGCGGCTCTATTGGGGCCTCGGCACGCATATCGGCACCGGGGTCGAGCAGAGCCCGCGACACGACTTCATCGCTCATGTGCAGCGGGAAGAAGGCGGACCGCCGCGCGGTTACACGACCGACATGGAGCTTCGCTCGCATACGGATTTCCATGAAGTCCTCTCGCTCTATTCGCTGCGCACATCGGCGAGCGGGGGCGAGAGCGGCGCGGTGAGCCTGCTCGCCATCCACAACGTCATGGCCCGCGAGCGGCCGGACCTGCTGGCTGCTCTCTATGAGGGCTATTATGTGGACTGGCACACAAGGGCCGAGCCGCTGGAGGAAAAGCTCCCCTTCTTCTGGACGATCGATGGGAAGACGAGCGGTTTCAACAACCGCGTGTTCATGCGCTATGCCCGCGAACCGGAGAGGCTGCCCGCAAAGCTGCGTGAGGCGCTTGCCTGCTATGACGAGATCGCACTGCGGCCGGAACTGCGCGCCGACTTCCTGCTGGAGCCGGGCGAGATGTTCTTCTGGCACAATTTCCTGGTGCTGCACTCTCGCCAGCAGTTCCATGACACGCCCGAGCACAGGCGGCTGTTGCTGCGGCTCTGGCTGAACGTCCCCGGCGGAAGGCCGCTCCATCCGCTGATGCGCCGGCTGACGGCGGAGATCGACGAATATCACAGGCGCGTGCCCGAGCCGGCCTGAAGGCTGAAGCCGCGCCATTCTTGCAGGAGAGAGGCGATGGTCGACATCAGCAACGTGGGCACGTTCCAGCTCGGCAATTTCAGCGTGAAGCGCATGGGCTATGGCGCGATGCAGCTTGCCGGGCCCGGCGTGTTCGGCCCGCCAGCGGACCGCGCCAGATGCGTCCGCGTGCTGCGGGAGGCGATCGAGGCCGGCGTCGATCATATCGACACGTGCGACTATTACGGGCCGCATGTGGTGAACGAGATCATCCGGGAAGCGCTGCATCCTTATCCCGATAATCTCGTGCTGGTCACCAAGGTCGGCGCGCGGCGCGGGGCTGACGGGGCCTGGAACCCGGCGCAGAGCCCGGCCGAGCTGGTCGCGGCGGTGCATGACAATTTGCGCAATCTTGGCATCGACCAGATTCACGCCGTCAACCTGCGCCTGATGGGCGGGGCGGGTCACGGCCCGTCCGAGGGACCGCTGGAGGCGCGCTTCACCGCGCTGGCCGAGTTGCAGCAGCAGGGGCTGATAAGGGAACTCGGCATCAGCAACGTGACCTCCGCGCAGATCGCGGAGGCGCAGAAAATCGCTCCGCTCGCCTGCGTGCAGAACCACTATAATCTCGTCCACCGCGCCGACGACGCGATGATCGACGATCTCGCCGGGCAGGGCATCGCCTATGTGCCCTTCTTCCCGCTCGGCGGCTTCCAGACGATCCAGACCGAGGCACTCTCCGCGATTGCCGCGAGGATCGGCACGACGCCGCTGCAGACCGCGCAGGCATGGCTGCTCGCCCGCTCACCCAATATCCTGCTCATTCCCGGAACGTCCTCGCCTGCGCATCTTCAGGAGAATCTCGCGGCGGCGGGGCTGGTGCTGAGCGCGGAGACGCTCGCGGAACTGGACGCAATCGCGGGTGCGGTTGGGAGCTGAGCTTTGCCCTCCGTCGAAGGAGGGCAAGACGATGGCTTCAGCTCGGCGGGGCGAGCGTGGCATCGGGATAGACGCCGGCCAGAACCTGATCGAAATGGGCGCGCACCTGATCGTTGCAGCTGCAGGCGTGGCGGCGCAGGCCCTCATAATCCTTGACGACGATGCCGCCCCGGCGGGTCCGGATGAGGCCCTCGCCCTTTAGGCGCTGGATTTGCCGGCTCGCATAGCTGCGGCCCACGCCGAGGATGGAGGCGAACTGATCCTGGGTCATCACGACGTCATTGAGGCCGGTGCGCTCCACCGAGGCGATGAGCCACTTGGCGGCGCGCGCTTCCACCTTGTGCGTGGCATTGCAGGCCACCGACTGGAATATCTGTGCGACCAGGCAATCGGCATAGCGCGTGAGGATATGGCGCAGCGAAGGCGAGCGGCTTTTCGCTTCTTCCAGGTCAGTCGTGGCGATGCGAGCGAAGCTCCCGGCATTCATGACGCACGAGCGTGCGTAAGCTGCAATCTTGCCTTGGCTCACGATGCCGCCGACTGCGCCCTCGCGTCCCACCATGGTCGTCTCGACCACGATTCCTTCATCCATCTGGACCAGAAAGGAAACCACGGCGCCCCCAAGGGGAAAATAGGCGCTCTTGACGATGTCGCCGGGCTCGTAAAGCACCTTCCCGGCCTTGAACTCCAGGATTTCCGCAGCGTCATCAAGAAGTTTGCGGTCCGCTCTGCTCATTGCGGCGATGAGATTATTGTCTTCCAGCGGCATCGTCCCGCTCCCTTTCTGTGTATTCAAAAGCACAAACGAGGAAAGGGCCGCTAAGTTTCGCCTTGGTGCATTAGTGAACAGACATGCCGCTCTCCCTGTGCAAAATGCGCGCATGTGGGGAGATCGGATCGGCCGTGGCTCCTGTCCAGGATGATCGGTCAGCGAAATTGCCACCGCATAACAAGCTACAAAACGGTAGCGGCAAAGATATCGGCGTCGCGCTCGTCGTCGAAGACAATATCATGATTGCGCTTGGGATAGAAGCGTTCCTGGAAGATCTTGGTGTTTCCAATTGCTTGATTGCAAACACGGTAGAAAGTGCATTAACTATACTCGATCTGCGCGATATCAAGTTCGGCGTGATTGATGTTGATCTGGGAGGCGTGACTTCCAGGGACGTTGCAATGGCACTCAGGGCGCGAGGTCTGCCCTTCGTGTTCGCCACGGGCTACGGCGAGGCGTTGCCGATGACGGTCGATTTCCCGGGCGTTCCTGTGCTGACAAAGCCGTTTGCGTTCCACGCGCTGGCGGCTGCGCTGGTCGAAGTGGGAGTCTTGTAGCGAGACCGATGTGATGCGTGGCTGCAAGAGCGCTATGCCCTTTGCCCCCGCCGCGCGAGCGCCTATATTCCGCTGATGACCGACATCGCTCCCCAGATCACCGACGTCCGCTCCTTCCTCTACCGCGACGGGGCGCTCGACCCCGAGAGCGCGCGGCGCATCACCGCCGAGGCGCTCGGCAAATGCGAGGATGGCGAACTCTTTCTGCAATATAGCGCCAGTGAGAGCTTCGGCTTCGACGACGGGCGGCTCAAGACCGCGGATTATTCGACCGATGCGGGCTTTGGCCTGCGCGGCGTCTCGGGCGAGATGACCGGCTTCGCGCATGCCAACGACATCAGCGAGGGCGCGATCCGGCGCGCGGCGCAGACGCTGCAGCTGCTCGATCCCGCCAAACAGGGCATGGCCCCGCCGCCCAAGCGCACCAATCGCCATCTCTACACGGACGCCAATCCGCTCGACCTCGTGCCCTTCGCCAGGAAGGTCGATCTCATGGGCAAGATCGATGCCGCCGCCCGCGCACGCGATCCGCGCGTGGTGCAGGTCTCCGCGTCACTGGCGGGAAGCTGGTCCGTGGTGGAGATCGTGCGCGCCGATGGCTTCGTCGCGACGGACGTGCGGCCGCTTGTGCGCCTCAACGTGTCGATCATCATGGAGGAGAATGGTCGTCGCGAGAGCGGCGTCTTCGGCATTGGCGGGCGCTATCTCTACGATGATCTGTTCGAGGAAGCGACCTGGCAGCGCGCGATCGACGAGGCGCTGAAGCAGGCGCAGGTCAATCTGCGCTCCGTCGACGCGCCGGCGGGCGAGATGACCGTGCTGCTCGGCCCCGGCTGGCCCGGCGTGCTGCTGCATGAGGCGGTCGGTCACGGCCTGGAGGGCGACTTCAACCGCAAGGGCACCAGCGCCTTCTCCGGCAAGATCGGCCAGCGCGTGGCGGCGACGGGCGTGACCGTGGTGGACGATGGCTCCATCCATGCCCGCCGTGGCTCGCTCTCGATCGACGATGAAGGCACGCCGACGCAGGAGAATGTGCTCATCGAGGACGGCATCCTGCGCGGCTACATGCAGGACCGGCTCAACGCGCGCCTGATGGGCGTGCCCGCGACAGGCAATGGCCGCCGCGAGAGCTATGCGCACGCGCCCATGCCGCGCATGACCAACACCTTTGCGCGGGCGGGCAATGACGATCCGGCCGAGCTGCTTTCCCGCATCAAGAATGGCATCTTCGCCAAGAGCTTCGGCGGCGGGCAGGTCGACATCGTCTCGGGCAAGTTCGTCTTCTCCTGCACCGAGGCGTACAAG
>JAFKLU010000379.1 GCA_017304105.1 Sphingomonadales bacterium | reverse complement strand
CGCGCACGCAAGGCATGGCCGCTCTCGCCCACTGGTGGAATCCGAAGATCACCGCGCCCGCCCGACATGACGATGCCGATTTCATGGGCCTGCTCGAATCCATGGCCTGCAGCTTCTCGCCGGACGACTACGAGAAGGAAGTGAAAGCCTTGCTCACGCGTCCGGACCCGCGCGACCTCCTTGGTCAGATCGCCGTGCCAACGCTTGTGCTGACAGGCGCTCAGGACCCGCTCAGTACGCCCGAGCGCAATCGCGCAATGGCTGAGGCGATCCGGGATGCGCAGCTCGTTTCGGTGGAAGGCGCCTGGCATTTCCCCATGCTGGAAAAGCCGGAGGCCGTGACGGCGGCGCTCCGGGACTGGCTTGCGCGCTGAGCGGCAGCCTTACCTCCAGGGATCGACGATGCAGTGAATGGCGCCGGCCACCTCGCGGCCGGCCGTCGCCTTGATGGCAAGATCGACTTCCTCCAGCGAGAAGATGTGCGTGCACATCTTCTCGAGCGGGAAGCGCCGCGAGGTGATGATGCGTAGCGCGGTGTCGACCGCCCACCAGCTGCGCCCCCGTCCCGAGCGAACGGTCAGATATTTTTGCTTGATGATGCGCACCGGCACGCCGCGATCCATCGCATTCACCCACAGCCAGGCACCATAATTCACCCGCTGGAGATACTGGTCCATATTGCCGCCGCCCGGATCGCCCGTAGTATCGACAACGACGTCCAGCCCGCCAGCCGGCCCCAATATACGGGCCAGACCTTCGAGTAACGGCTCCTGCTCGACGTTGATCGCATGATCGGCGCCCAGCTCCAATGCAAGATCCAGCCGCGCCTGGTCGCGCGTCATGCCGGCAAGGATGATCCTGGCAGCCCCCGCATCCCTGGCGCCCAGCACCGCGCCCAGCCCCTGCTGACCGGGGCCGATGATGAGCACGGTCTTGCCGGGGCCGGCATTCACGTCGAGCGTCGCCCATTGCACCCCATTGCCGATCGGGATTGCCAAAGTGGCAAGCTCGGCCGGAAGGTCCTGCGGGATCTTGTGGAACACCGTGTTCCAGGGGAGGTGGATATATTCGGCGAATCCACCGACCAGATGCGGCGCCTGCGTCGGATCGATCAGGCCATAGCGGCGCGGATTGGCGCCGCCGAAAAAGTCGGCGTCAGGGCAGAAGCGATATTCCCCCTTGAGGCACCATTGGCAGATCTTGCAGGGCAGATATTCCTGGATGACGACGCGCTCGCCGGGCGCAACCTTCCACATGCGCCGTGCCTTCTCGCCCATCGCCGCGATCGAGCCCACGATCTGGTGCCCCATGGCGACAGGCGCCCATTTGTCGCCGGCGCGATAGACTTCCGGCTCGGCGCCGCCCACGCCACAGGCCTCGATACGCAGCATGCCTTCGTCGTCGCCAAGCTCCGGCCATGCATAGCTGCGCAATTCGGTCTGTTCTGCGCCGGTCTTGATGGCGATGCGGACATTGTCTGGGTGGCTGACCATGATCATCCCTTGATGAGCGAGAAGCCGTAATCGCGATCACGGCGGAAAAGCATGTCGGCGCTGACCGGCATCGGGCCCCGGAGCGCGCGCGTATAATTTTCATAATTCTTCAGATAATTAGAAGAAATTACATTATAATTTACAGTATTTCTTGATTATATTTCAATTTTTACTCCGAAAATCAAAACGGTATTCGAAATTTATAGGAATAAATTCGAAAATATACTTGACATACAGCACTACATATCGAAACTTTAACAATGGATCCCCCGGGACATTATAGCCCGAACGCCTCGCTTGATCATGGCGTCAGGTTCCCCGCTGGAAAGGACTGACACGATGGACATGATGAAAGCGGTAGTGATCCACGAATTCGGCGGACCAGAGGTGCTGCGCTTCGAGGACTTCCCCAAGCCCGTGCCCGGCCCAGGCGAAGTGCTGCTCGAGGTCCACGCCGTCTCCGTGAACCGGACGCTCGATCTGGTGGTTCGCGCCGGTGAATATGGTGCGCCGGTCAAGCTGCCACATATATTGGGCGTCGATCCCTCGGGCGTCATTGCCGCCGTCGGTCCGGACGTCACCGATCGTCAGGTCGGCCAGCGTGTCGCGGCGCTTCCCTGGCGCACGCGTCCTGTCGGCCCGCTCGAGGCCGTCGGCATGCAGCATCTGGGCGGCTATGCCGACTTCGTGAAGCTGCCGGCCAGCGCGACCGTCATCATTCCGGATGGGCTCGGCTTCACCGAGGCGACCATCGTGACGCGCCACGCGCCGCAGGCCTTCAACCTGCTGCGCGACCGCGCCGCCCTCAAGGCAGGCGAGACGGTGCTGATCATGGGCGCGTCCGGCGGCCTTGGCAGTGCCGGCGTGCAGATCGCCAAGCTGATGGGCGCCAACGTCATCGCGGCTGCCGGCGCGCCCGAGCGCGTCAAGGCTGCGCTCGATCTCGGCGCGGATCATGGGGTCGATTACCGGGCAGAGGATCTGACCGAACGCGTGCTTGCCCTGACCGGCGGACGCGGCGTCGACGTGGTGTTCGAGAACATCGCCGATCCCGTGCTCTTCCCCAAGGCCTTCCATGCCATTGCGCGGCATGGCCGGCTGGTCACGGCGGGCAGCCATGGCGGCGGCGACGTGCCCCTCGATGTGAAGCGGCTCTACCTCTACCAGATCGCCGTGATGGGCAGCATCGGCTTCACCCAGGCCGACGTGGAGGCGAGCCTCCAGGCGGCGGCCGAGGGCAAGTTCAGGGTTCTGGTAGACATGGTGTTGCCGCTTGATCAGGCGCAGGCAGCCCATGAGCATGTCGCGCGCCGGGATGGCGTGGGCAAGGTCATCCTCTCGCCCAGGCTTTAGGGCCGCCCTCATCCCCGCTCCGCCTTCGTCAGATCGGCGAACCAGCTGCGCGCGGCAATCAGCAGGAGCAGCGCGGAGACCAGTGCCGTGGAGGAGGCCGCCACCATCGACCAGGCAATCGCCCCTTCGCCAAGGCGCTCCACCAGCAGATCGTTGAGCGCGCCCACGATGAACGGACCGAGGATGAACCCCATCAGGCTCGCCACGAGGAAGTAGAAGGCCGAGGCCGTGGCGCGCAGGTCGGACGGCGCGACATTCACATAGAGCGGATAGCTCATCGCAACGACGACGGCGGTGAAGAAGGCGGACAGGCCGAGACCGGCCTTCCACAGAAGGGGATCGGCCGAGAGGAGAAACAGCGCGTCGGAGAAGAAAGGCAAGGCGGCGATGATGACGGCGCAGCGTATCTGCCAGCGAATGTCGCGACGGACGAGCGCTCCGATCACGACCGCCGCAAAAAGCGCACCGGCAAGCCCGGCGCCACCGCGCAGCGTGCCGAAATAGACGCTGACATCCTGCGGACCCAGACCATGGACGCGATGGAGGAAGCTCGGCCCCCAAGTCAGATGTGCTCCCTGGTTGATCGCGTTGAACCCGCCGGCGAAGACGACATAGCGATAGGATGGCGTCGCCAGCAGCCGGCGGACGCCGGTCAGGAAGCCGCCTCCCTCGACCTCCGTCACCGGTGCCCGGGTCCGCTCGGGTTCGCGCACCGCAAGGAAGAAGATCAGCGCGACGACCAGACCCGCACAGCCGGCCGCGTAATAGGCGGCTCGCCAGCCATGATTTTGCAGCAGCCATCCGACGATCGGAAAGCCCAGCAGCGGGCCCAGATAGGCAGAGGCGGACAAGGCAGAGAAGGCGATCGTGCGGTTGCGCAACTCGAAGCTGTCGGCGATCAGGGAGGCCGTGGTGGGATGCCCGGCCGCCTCCCCTGCCCCAAGGCCGAAGCGCGCCATGGCGAGTTGCCAGCCGCTCTGCACCGCACCCGTCAGCAGCGTCACGCCGCTCCAGAAGGCCAGCGCCCCGGCCAGCAGATTGCGGCGATTATAGTTGTCCGCCACCCACGCGATGGGGATGGCACAAATGGCATAGCAGAGCGCGAACGGCAGACCGGCGATCAGGCCGGAGACCGTGTCGGAAAGCACCAGTTCCCTGGTGAGCTCCGGCAGCACCAGCGCCAACATGCTGCGGTCCACATAGGAAAAGGCGTTGACCAGGCACAGCAGAGCCAGCGTGAAGATGGCCTGCGCCATTCCGAGGCTCGGCTCCCTTGGGCCGACGCTCGCGACTGGCGCAGCCCCCTCCTTCACCAGAGCCGCTCGGACGCCAGCTTCGCCCCCTCGACCATTGCGCTGATCTTCGCCCAGCCGATCTCGTAATGGACGCGGCCAAGGCCCATGCCGCAATCGGTGCCGGCCTGGACATTCTCGCGGCCCACGCAATTGGCGTAGCGGATCAGACGATCGGCCACGAGCTCGGGATGCTCGACGACCTCGGTCTTGTGGCTGACGACGCCGGGGATCAGGATCTTGCCCTCCGGCAGCTTGGTGTCTTCCCACACGCGCCATTCATGCTCGTGCTGAACATTGCCGGCCTCGACGCTATAAGCCTGGATGTTGAGGCTGAGCATCAGGTCGACGATATGCCTGAGCGGCAGATCCTCCGAATGCGGGCCGACCCAGCTGCCCCAGCAGCAGTGATAGCGGATCTGCTCGGCCGGAATATTGCGCAGCGCATGGTTGAGCGCATCGACACGCACCTTGGCGTAGCGGCGATATTCCTCGATCGAGGGCTTGGGATAGATGGTCGGCCAGCTGTCCGCGATGCCCGGATCATCCACCTGGACGATCAGGCCGGACGCGGCGACCGCCTCATATTCCGGCCGCATCACTTCGGCCAGCGCCTCGATGAAGTCGTCTTCCTTCGAATAATATTCGTTGAAGATGAAGTGATCGAGCCAGCCGGGCGCGATCACCGGGAAGAAGGCTTCGACAGTCTCCTTGCCTTCGAGCGCCTTCTTGAAGGTCGCGATCTCGGCATGGAGCGTGTCGAGACTGCCGGATTCGAGCGGGCCGGTGCAGACGATCTTCCTGGGCCGCGCGACGGCGGGCCGCTTCGAATCGACCTCGGCATAATAGCCGGCGAAATTGTCGCGCTCGCGGGACTTGAAGACGGTGGCGCCGACCTCGCCTTCGCGCGTGTCGCGCTGCTCGATGCCGCGCATGCGCTTGGAATAATAAGCGAAGTCGCGCCGGCGCCCAAGCTCCCCGTCGCTGATCACATCCAGGCCGAGATCGATCTGATGCTGCACCACGTCCTCGATCGCCCTCTCGCGCATGGCGACATAGGCGTCATCCTCGGGCGCCTCGCCACGGCCGACCCTGAGATCGAGCGGCTCGAATTCGCGCAGCGAGGCCGAGAGGCGGCCGGCATGGGTGCACAATATGCGGTCGGTGCTATGACGCATCGGTCTTCTATCCTTGTCTCAATTCATCGGGAAAGTCTGAGCGGACGCTCACTGCGCCACGTCGGCGACACGCTCGACGCGGCGGAGCTTGAGCTTCCAGCCTTCGGACGTGCGCACATATTCATCGACATTCTTCGCGATCAACGAGGGGGTCAGCGTCTTGTTGGCGCCCGGCGCGGTGTCGAAGAAATAGACGATCGCATTGGAGGTACCGCGCGCGTGATCACGGTCGATCACCTCGATCACCTGATTAACGATCTGGTGGACCCGGCCATGGGTCGGCGCCCAGTCGGCCGTCCGGCGCTTCCAATAGTCGCGGATCGCCTCGCGGCCCTCCATCTTGTTGTTGAGCACTTCCCACACGCCGTCCGGCGCAAAGACGGTCGGCAGGCGTTCCCAGTCCTTGCCGTCGAGATAGCGCGCATATTGGAAGGAGGCCGTTTCGCAGGCCTGCTGGATTGCCGTGATCTCGCCAAGGGACAGAGCCGCAGAGCCCCTGGCCGCGAAAGCCGGTGTCGAAAGGACCATGGCCGGGGCGGCAACAGCCGCTAGGGCAATGCACAAGGCTCGCATCAATTTCTCTCTCCCGCCGGGCGCCGGCTGTTAGATTGCTATTACAAAGTGTATAACAATCTTTCCGGATAGCCGCAACGCCTCATCCGCTTTCGTCGGCATGAATATCGCTGAGCCGGTCCGGAATTTGCCGCCACAGGGCCAGGGTCGAGACGAGGCCGATGGCGAGGATCACCCAGAGCGCGAACCGATAGTCGGCGATCACCGGATCGGTCCGGCCATGACTCCACACCGACAGGCTGAGGATAAGCGCCGTTATCGAGACGGCAAGCGCGTTGAAGAGCTGCATCGAGATATTGGCAACCACATTGCCCGATGAGAGAGTCTGCTTGTCCAGCGTGATGAAGGTCAGCGAGGACATGCCGGTGAAGACGATCGAGCGGACGACGCCGGCCACGAAAAGCGCCGCCACGATGATGGTGATGGCATTCCGACCACGATCGACAAGCGCGATCGCCGACAGCGCGAGAAGGCCCGCCAGGCTGCCGAAGAAGACGGTGCGCCGGAAGCCGATGCGGTCATAGGCGCGCACGACGAGCGGCTTGGAGACAAGATCGCCGCCGTTCAACGCCATCAGCAGCAGGCCCGCAACGAGAGGATCGAATCCGAAGCCGCCCTGAAACATCAGCGGCAGGATGAAAAGCAGGGCACGCGCGGGCAAGCGGACGACGGCGCCGGCCCCGATGACCGTGGTCCGGAATGCGGGATTCGCCAAGGCGGCGAAGGAAACGATCGGATACGGGTGGCACCGGACATGCTTCACCGTCCAGATGGCGAGCAGGATGCCGCCGGCGATCGAGAGCCAGGGCAAGGGCTTTTCGACGCCGCTCGCCAGCCGGTCGATGCCCGCCAGCAAGGCGATGAGCGTCCCTGCCACCAGCCCCGCGCCGATCCAATCGAGACGACGCTCCCGATCGGGCGGCACTTCCAGCACAAGCGAGCGCGTCAGCAGGAACAAGGCGAGGCCGACCGGCACGTTGAGCAGGAAGATATATTCCCAGCGCGCATGCTGAACGATGAAGCCGCCGATGGACGGCCCGATCGTCGGCGCGATCAACATCGGCATGGCGATGATTGCCAGCGCGTCGACCAGTTCGCTCTTGTCTGCCTGCTTCAGCAGCAACAGGCGCCCGACCGGAGTCAACAGGGAAGCGCAAAAACCCATGACCGCGCGGCAGGCAATGAAGACCCAATAATTGCCCACCAGCGCGCACAGGATCGAGAAGCCGCCAAATCCCATGATGGAGACAAGCATCACGCGCTTGGGACCGAAACGATCGGCCGCCCATCCGCTGAGCGGCAGGCAAGCGACGAGCATCGTCAGATAGATGGTGATGGCGAGGCTCAGCGAGACGAGCGGCACCCCGAAATCGCGCGCAATCTCCGGCAGCGCGATTGCCAGCACCGACGCATCGAGCTGGATCATGAACATGGTGATGGAGACGATGATGACGACGTTGCGGCACTTGAGGGAAAGGAACCGTCTCAAATCCCCTCCTTCCGCACGTACATCATGGAGACCGGCGACGCCCGGCGCCGTCCGCCCCGGTAACCGGCCGGATCAGCCGGGTGTCGTCTCGTCCACCTCATGGTCGATAAACTCGTGCGGCCGCTGCTCACGATGCTTTGCAATGCGGCCGAGCAGGATTGTCAACAGCAGGCCGACGATCGCCGTGATCGTTCCCACCATTTCGAAATTGGTCATCTCGAGGGGGTTGATGCTCATCATGTCGACCTTGCCGTCGAATGCGAAATCGAACGTCCACATCGTTCAGGTCTCCAGGATCAGAAGGATTTCCAGATACGCGACGGATTGCGCCACACCGGATCGGGCGCGCTGCGGAACTTCAGCAGCGGATAATAATAGTTCGCATAGGCCGCGAGCAGGATGCAATGCATCACCATGTTGCGCGTCGTCGAGAAGACGATGTGCGGCAACGGCGACCAGGGCGCGTTGATCAGGAAGATGTTGAGCGTCACCGGCATCAGCAGCACGAGGCCGAGCGGCACGAAGCGGTTGGTCAGCAGCGTCGCCCCGCCGATAATCTCGCAGACCTTGGCGAAGCTGAAGAGGCCGAGATTCATCGAGGCGATGACGAACTCATTGCCGCTCGTTTCGGCGATCCTGGGTTGCGGAAAGAACAGCAGGAAATAGTTCAACCCGGATGAGAGATTGAAGCCGCCCATGTATAAGCGGCAGAAGGTGACGAGATATTTGTCGAATGCGCGCGCCATCGGCGATCCCCTTCCTGTCACGCTCCGCTTGACCGGGAGCGCCGTGCGCTTCCTACTAGCGCTTCCCGGCAAGATCGTCTACCAATAAGATATTACAATCCACAGGGCGGCGGACCCGATAGGAGCGCTGCGGGGAGGACGAATATGGCAAGTAGCGGTCTCAACAGTGCCAATGTGGCGATCCCGGCCGTGCGCTGGCTGCTCGGCATCCAGTCGGTGCTCTCGGGCATCAACTGGTGGATCAAGATCCTGCCCTTCCCCAATATTCATGAGCCGACCACCGGACCGGTCAAGCATGAAATCCTGCGCACGATGGTGGAGTCGGGCTGGATGTTCTCGACGACCAAGATGATCGAGATCCTGCTCGGCCTCGCCCTCATCTTCAATCGCCAGGCAGTGCTGATGCTGGTCATCGCCTTCCCGGTGATGCTGATGACCTTCCTGCTCGACTTCTTCCCCTTCGTCCGCGCGATCGGCCCCTTCGTCAGCGGCGATCTGTCGGGCATGGCTTTCTTCCACAGCTTTCTCGACATGCTCTATTTCGGCGCGGCCGTGTTCGTCATGCAGGCTTACCTCATGAGCGAATATTTCGACGACTATCGTTCGCTCTTCTCCGTGAAGCTGCTTGGGCCGCCGGCCGGCTGGTCCGGCGTCTTCGAGGCGGACCTGTTGCGCACGACCTTGCGCTGGCTGAGCTACACGATCGGCGCGTCCTCGACCATCTGGGCGATCCTGATGGTTGTGGGCCTCGTCCCGTGGAGCAGCCTCGCGATCCTCGCTCCGCCGCGCTGAGGATCAGCCCGCGCGGCGGACGAGGGACATGCGCGCGATCAGATTGTCCCGCTGCACCCACTGGTGCCAGCAAGCGGCGCCGATATGGACGACCACCATGACGGCGACCGCATAGCCGCCCACCACATGCGCATCATGTGCCGTCTCGGCGACCGGCTTGGGCACCGGCGCCTTGGGGATCTCGACGCCGAACCATTCCATCGGATACGGCCCGCCTGAACCGAAGACATAGCCGGTGAGCGGCATGGCGAGCAGGAAGCCATAGAGGAGCATATGCGCGCCATGGGCTGCCGCGCGCTGCCAGCCGGGTGTCGTGGCCGGCAACGGCGGCGCGCGATGCCCGAGCCGCCAGACGATTCGCAGCAGGGTCAACGCGAAGACAGTGATACCGAGCGACTTGTGCAGCGCGACCGCGCCATGGC
>JAFKLU010000378.1 GCA_017304105.1 Sphingomonadales bacterium | reverse complement strand
CCATCTTCGGCGAGGCGACCTTCGCGGTCACGGATAAGCTCAAGCCCATTGCCGGTGCGCGCTACTCCCGAGAGAAAATCAGCTACGACAAGCGCACCTGGGGCATGTTGACAAACGCAGCATTCGGCGTTGGCACCTCGATCACCGGCGGATCGGTGGAGAAGCCGTTCACGCCCAAGGTGAGCCTCTCCTACCAGGCGGACGAGAATAACCTCTTCTACGCCACGGCCGCCAAGGGTTACCGCATCGGCGGCGTCCAGGGCCAGGCGAACCCGACCGTCTGCGCCAACGACCTTGCTGCGCTCAACATCACCAACACGCCCGCCACCTATGGCTCGGACACGGTGTGGAACTATGAGGCCGGCGCCAAGCTGCGCCTGTTCGACCGGGCCCTGCAGCTCCAGGGCGCGATCTTCCGCGTCAAGTGGAACAAGCCGCAGACGCCCTATCGCCTGCCGACCTGCGCCTTCCAGTACACGACCAACATCGGCGAGGCGGTGAGCCAGGGCTTTGACCTGCAGGGCAATCTGCGCGTGGCGCAGGGCTTCAGCATCGACTTCGCCGTTGGCTATACCGATGCGCACTTCACGCAGGACGTGCTGACCCAGCCCAATGCCGCAGGCGTGCGCTCGCTGCTGGTCGGCAAGGGGATGAAGCTCATGGAGGTGCCGGAGTGGACCGGATCGGTCGGCGCCCGCTACGAGTTCGCGGTGAACACGAACTGGAAGGGCTATCTGTTCGGCTCCTACCAATATACGGGTTCGTACAAGAATACGCTGGGCCCGGGCGTGCTGAGCTATGCGCCGGACGCCTTCACGACGCCCGCCATTGCCAACGTGATGGCGCGCGTGGGCATGTCCAACGACCACTGGGACATCTCGCTGTTCGCGGACAATCTGTTCGCCAACAAGACGCTGCGTCTTAACGATCTGGTCGGACGTGCCTCCTGCCGCGACACCGCGTGCAGCGCCTGGAACTCGAACTTCCCACTGATCCACGGCACGGCGCTGCGCCCGCGCACTATCGGTCTCACCGCGACCGTGAAATATTGAGACATAAAAGACTGACGAGGAGAGACCCCATGTCGTCCCTGCAGATCCGCAAGATCATGCCCAATTTCGGTGCCGAGATCACCGGCATCGACCTCAACCGTCCGCTCACGCCCCAGCAGGAGGCCGACATCATCGCGGCCATCGCCGAATATGGCGTGTGCGTCTATCCGGACACCGGCCTCACCGACCAGACCCACATCTGGTTCAGCCGGATGTTCGGCAACCTCTGGACGATCGCGGGGCAGGGCACGCGCCTCTCCCGCTTTGACTATCCGCACCTGTTCGATGCCGGCAACCTCACCCACGAGGGCGAAATCAGCACCGATGAGATGGCGCGCAAGCGGCGCAAGGGCGATCGGCTGTGGCACACCGATTCCAGCTTCACCAAGGAGCGCACCACCTATTCGCTGCTGCTCGCCCATGAGGTGCCGGCAGAGGGCGGCGAGACCGGCTTTGCCGATATGCGGGGCGCCTATGACGCGCTGCCGCAGGCGATGAAGGACCGGATCGAGAATCTCGAAGCCGAGCACAGCTACAATTATTCGCGGATGCTCGCCGGTTTCCCGATCAGCCGGGAGGAAGTCGAGAAGGGGATGAAGGCGCGCCACAAGCTCGTCCACATTCACCCCGGCTCGGGCCGCAAGAGCCTCTACATCGCCTCGCACATGCTGCGCATCGTCGGCATGGAGGAGGCGGAGAGCGACGCGCTCATCAAGGAGCTGCTGGACTTTGCCACGCAGCCGCAATTCACTTTCGATCACCATTGGAAGCCGGGCGACCTGGTGATCTGGGACAATTTCTGCACCATGCATCGCGGCGGAGACTATGACGACGTCAATCATCGCCGTGACATGCGCCGCACCACCGTCATGGCCTATCCGCCGCCGCCGGTGGTGATGGACCCGCGCTTCCGGGACCGGTTCGACCCCGCACAGTTCGAGGCCATGGTCGATGCGTGATGCCGGCGCCGCTGCGAGCGTGCAGGAGGGCCGCCGGACATGACGGGGACGACCGCTTCGACAGCCGATGCCGGCGACGCGCTGGACGAAGCGCTGCTGCAGGAGGCGAACGCCCAGACGACGCCGGCCAGCGCCGAGCCTGCCTGGGCCTCGCCGCGCCTCGCCTGGTTCACGCTCGCCATGATCGGCATCACGACCGTCTTCGGCCAGTTCGATCGTGCGGTCTTCTACCTGCTCGTCACGTCCATCAAGCGCGACCTGCAGTTTACCGATACGCAGATGAGCCTGCTGATGGGGCTTGCCTATTCGGGCGCCTATTTCATGTGCGGCCTGCCGGTCGCGCGGCTGATCGACGTAGGGCCGCGCAAATATATCTCCGCCGCCGCGCTGACCACATGGAGCCTTGGCACCACCTTCTGCGCCCTCTCGGGCACGTTCATGCAGCTCTTCTTCTCGCGCATGGTGGTGGGTGCGGGCGAATCCGTGAAGGGGCCGAGCGCGGTCTCGATGATCTCCGACCTCTTCCCGCGCGAGAAGACGCCGCGTGCCTTCGCCTTCTACAATTTCTGCATTCAGGGCGGTGACGCGCTCGCCAATGTGGTGGGGGGCCTGCTGCTCGGCTTCTTTGCGGCCATGGGTGCCGTCACCGTGCCGCTGCTCGGCACGCTGAGCGACTGGCATCTGGTGTTCATCATGTTCGGCCTGCCCGGCGTAGCCTGGGCGTTCGTCTTCATCCTGCTCGTCAAGGAGCCGGCGAGGCACGGCCGCAAGGTGAAGGGATCGGTACCGCTGAAGGACGTTGCGCACTTCCTGTTCAAGAGCCCCTCCGGCAAGGTGCTGGTGCCGATCCTCGTCGCCTCGGCGATCCTGCAGATCGAATCGGTCGGCATTGGCTCCTGGCGGCCAGCCTTCTACGAGCGCACCTACGGCCTGACGCCCGCGCAGTTCGCGCCGATCATCGGCACCGGCAATCTCATCCTCGTGCCCATCGGACTGCTGCTCGGTTCATGGCTCAACGAGCGTATGACGCGCCGCGGCCGCTATGACACCAACATGCGCATCAGCCTCTGGTCGCACATATTGGGCCTGCCGATCGGTCTTGCCGGGCCGCTCATGCCCACCTTCGAGCTGGCGCTTGCCTGTTCCTTCACCGGCCTCCTGCTGACCGTGGCCGCTGCCCCGGCCCAGCTCGCGGCGATGCAGGTGGTGACGCCCAACGAGCTGCGGGCGCAGGTGAACGCGCTCTACATGGTGACGGTGGGTGTGCTCGGATCGGGCGTGGGGCCGCTGGTGGTGGCGCTGATGACGGACCATCTATTCCAGTCGGAAGGCGACCTGCGCTATGCAATGGTGACCGCCGTGGCCGTCGCCGCGCCGATCTCGCTGTTCCTCATCTGGAAGACGCTCAAGCCTTATGGCGAGCTCTACAAGGCGCAGGTCGCCCAGCAGGGCTGAGGGCGCATCGTGGCTCTCCCCTCGGACGGGGAGAGCCACCGACTTATTCCCCAAGGATCGGCTTCACCCAGTCGAGCGCCTGCTCGGCGAAGATATGCCGCCCCGGCGCGATCCAGCTCGTATCGTCGAGCGTGCCGGGCTTGAGCGTCTGCCGGCCGCCATGGTCGTGCCGCCGGTGGATGAGGCGCGAACCGCAGCCGGGGCAGAAGAGGCAGTCCAGCTGATGGCCGCTCTCCGTCTCCCGCGTCCAGACGGCAGGCTCGCCGGCGGTGAAGACCAGCCCGTCGATCGTCACGCCCATCGAGAGGCCGAACGCGCTGCCGCTCTGCTTGCGGCAGATATTGCAATGGCAGGCCCACACGCCGAAGGGCGCCTCGCGCAGCTCATAGCGCACCGCCCCGCACTGGCAGCCGCCGGTCTGTGGGAAGGTCGGGGTGGGGGCTTCGGGCATGGCGTTCTCCTTTCCATCGGTCATAGCGACTGGCGCCGGATCGGTCAGCCCTGAACGGTCGCCGGTTGACTCATCGCGCGTTCAGGCGCGCTGGCGCACAAGTCTGGACATTCAGGAGCGGCGGCCTAGAGGGAATTCATCGTGAAATTCGACGAACATTCGGACGGAGAAACAGGCGTGAAATCGGACAAGGCAGGGACTGGTGTGAAGCTGGGCATGGTCTCGCTGGTCGCGTTGCTCACGCTGGCGCCGGTGGGCCAATTGCTTGCGCGCCAGGCGGAAGCGCCCAAGGCGGCGGCCACGGGCAATGCCGAAAAGGGCAGGACGGTGTTCGACAGCGCCTCCTGCGGCGTCTGCCACGCGCTGGAGGCAGCGGGCGCCACGGGCGACATCGGCCCCTCGCTCGACGGAAATGCCAATCTCACCCATGATCTCATCGTCAGCCGCGTGACCCACGGCCAGGGCGCCATGCCGCCGCTCGGCGGCACGCTGAGCGCGGCGGAGATCGAGGACGTCACCGCCTATGTGCTGAGCGCGGCGGCGAAGTAACGCCCGGCCAAATCCTCCCCGGCTCACGTGGGTCGCCGGAGGAGGGCGGCGACTATTGTCCCGCGCTCGCCGGCTGTCGCGGGCCTTGCTGAGCGAAATAGTTGGTCACGCCGTCCGCATCGTTGAGCCAGACGAAGCGGATCGAGAAATTGGGCAGGCCTCCCAGCGGCTCCTCGGCCGCGACATTCTGCGCCAGCGCGCGGGCATTCACCGCGTCGACATTGGCGATCACATATTGGATGCCGGCGCTGCCGGTGTCGGCGGGGAGGTTCCTGCCCGCCTGCCAGAGATTGATGACCGTCTCGCCATGGCGATAGGGATATTTGGTGACGCCGAGCAGCTTGTCCTCGACGGGCGGCAGCTCCTCCAGCCCCACGAACTCGCGGTAGAACTTCCGGCTGCGCGCAAGGTCGGAGACGTTGATGCCCACCTCGACGCCTGGCGCCGGATTGGGTCCGACGACGAGCTGGATCGTGAAGCCGCCCGGGTCCCTGACCAGCGCGCCGCGCTTGCCATGCCCCATGTCCCGGAATGCCGGCGCCGGCAGCCCCGCCGCCCTGAAGCGCGCCACCAGCGGCGCCTCCTGCGCATAATGCAGCGCGAAGAGGCGGATGCCGACCGCCTCGTTCACGCCCTTGCCGACCTGATATTGCCGCCCTTCCTTGAACCCTGCGGCGAGCTTGATCTGCGCATGTCCGATGCCGAACAGGATCATCTGCTGACTGGCATTGAGCTGGATCGGCTGCAGCGCCTTGAGATCGAGCACCTCGTCGTAGAATTTCACCATCTGCGGCGTGAGCGTCTCGTCGAAGCGGCGATAGACGTTCATCCCCGGCATGGCGAACACCGGCGGCGCGGGCGCGACGGCCGGGGCGGGTGCGGGCGTCGCCGCCGATCCTGTCGGCTGGGCAAGGGCATCGCCGCCCATCAGCAGCGACAGCGTGACGAGGGTCGTGCTGAATGGCGATGGCATAGTCTCTCTCCCGATAGTGCGGCCCGGCTCATTTCGGCAGGGCGAACACGACAAGCGCTTCGGCGTTGGCGGGTTTTCCGTCCGGCCTGCGCGGCGACACGTCCGAAGCCCCGGCCGCCACGATGGCGACATATTGCCGCCCGTCCTTGCCACGATAGGTAATCGGCACGGACTGCGCATTATAATCCAGCGTGCGGCTCCACAGCTCCTGGCCGGTGCGGCTGTCGAACGCGCGGAAGCGGCGGTCGTCGGTCGCGCCGATGAAGACGAGATTGCCCGCCGTCACGATCGGCCCGCCGAAGGTGTTGCCGCGTCCGGTCTCCTGCTTGCCCTTGTCGAGCAGCTCGGTGATGCCGAGCCGCATCGCCCAGGCGATTTCGCCGGTATTGGCGTTCACCGCGACCAGCCGGCCCCATGGCGGGCGGATGCACGGCATCGTGACGGTGCGGCCGGTCTTCGGGTCCTTCCAGGGCGCCGAGAAGGTCGAATAGGCGCCGGGGCCGGTCAGGCTCGCGCGGTCGTAGAGCTGGCTCGAGCCGGTGGTGCCGCGGCCATAATCGGCCCCGTCCTTGCGCTTCTCGATGAATCCGATGCTGCCGCCCTCGCTCACATTGATGAAGATGTATCCGGTGCGCGGGTCCACCGCGCTGCCGCCCCAGTTGGAGCCGCCATTATTGGGCAGGTTGATCGAGGCCTTCACCGGGCCGCCTTCCTCGTGGAGGAAAAAGGGCGTGAACGGGCCGGCATTGAAGAAGCTGCCGCCATAGCTTGCGAGCAGCGCGCGGCAGGCAGCGGCATGGGCCTCGTTGGTGTCCGCCGCCGTGACGACATCGTCCGGCGTCCAGCTGTTGCGCTGGAGATCGCGCGGCTTCACGGGGATGGGCTGGGTCGGCGAATACCACTCGCCCGGCACGTCGCCTGCCGCGACCGGCTTCTCCTCCACGCCATGGACGGGCGCGCCGCTGTGCCGATCGAGGATATACATGAGCCCCGGCTTGCCGGTCTCGGCCAGCGCCTCGATCTTCCTGCCGCCGACCTTCACGTCCACCAGCACCGGCGGCGCGGGCAGGTCCGAATCCCACAGATCGTGGTGGATGGTCTGGAAGTGCCATTTATACTTGCCGGTCAGCGCATCGACCGCGACCAGAGAATTGCCGAACAGATTGGCGCCCTTGCGGTCCCCGCCATAATAGTTCGCAGATGGTCCGCCGATCGGCATGTAGAGCGTGCCGCTCTTCTCGTCGAAGGTCGTGTACCAGATCCACATGTTGGTGCCGGATCGGCCCTTCCAGCCTTCATCGAGCCAGCTCTCGTGGCCGACTTCTCCCGGCTGGGGGACGGTATTGAACTCCCAGAGCTTGGCGCCCGTCCGCGCATCATAGGCGCGGCTGCTGCCGGGGGGACCGACCATCATCTCCTGCGTGTTGGCGCCGACGATGAGCACGTCCTTATAGACCGTCGGCGGGCCATTATAGGGCACGCCGAGCGCCACCGCGCCGCCCTGGCCGAAATCGCTCAACAGCGCGCCGGTCCTGGCGTCGAGCGCATATAGATTGGGCCCGTTGCTGAAGAAGATGCGCGGCGCGTGGCTCTTGTCGCCCGGCCAGTAGGAGACGGCGCGGCGGGCGAGGCCGCCTTTCACGGGATGGCGCCAGATCTCCCTGCCGCTGTCCCCCTCCAGCGCGACCACCGCATTGCCGATCGGCAGATAAAGCGTGCCTTCGACGGCGATCGGCGTCGCGCTGGTGACGATGGCTCCGCCCCCCTCCGGACGCACAAGGAAGGACCAGGCCGTGTCGAGCCGGCGCACATTGCGATCGTTGATCTGGCTGAGCGGCGAGAAGCGCGTCCCGCCCGGATCGCGCGCATAGCGGGGCCAGTCGCCGGGCGGCACGTCCGCTTGCGCTGCGGGGGCCAGCATCGCCGCTCCCAGCAGTAGGGCAATCGCACGTCGCATCATTCGGCCTCCCTCCCGCTTTGGCGACGCCACCGCGCCGGCACAGCTTTCATTCGAAGGGTAATGATAGGCCACTAATGGAGGGTGGATTCAACCTTTGTTTTTCGATATGATTTCACGGAGCGATCAGGAGGAGCGTTGCGGAAATGCTCTTCAGGCGGAGGTCGACCGCGCCGCGTCCAGCCGCCGCGCCACTTCCTGCGGGTCGAGCGTCAGCACGGTGATGCTCTGCGGCCCGCCGACGGTGCGCCTGATCGCCGCGCGCCAATGGCGCAGTCTGCCGCGCAGGCCCATCGCAGGGGTGGGGGAAAAGGAGTCGCTCATTCTCTACATGATCGGTCATGAAAAGGTCGCGGGCAATCAATTTCTGTTTTCAGCCAGATAATGCGCAGCTTCACCAAGGCTCGCCACGCGGGGCTCCGTCTAGCCCATGAAAGCCGGCGACAGGCCGGCAAGGGGTTAAAGACTAATCGGAGCTTTCATGCGTCACTTCCTGCTCGCCTCAACCTGTTGTTTCGCGCTGGCCGGGGTCGCCTCCGCGGAAACGTCCATCACCGACAAGCGCACCAGCGCCGTCCGCACCTCCACGGTCAAGGCGGGCGCGGCGGACGACATCAAGATCACGTCGACCGGCTCGGTCGAACTGACCACTGGCGGCGGCGCGGTCACCCTCGACACGAACAACAAGGTGACGAACGAAGGCACGATCGCGGTCAGCAATGCCAACAACGCCGCAGGCATCCTTGCGCTGGCGGGGACCTCGGGCGGGATCGTCAGCTCCGGCAAGATCACGGTCGACGAAACCTACGCGGCGACCGACACCGACAATGACGGCGATATCGACGGGCCGTTCGCGGTCGGCTCCGATCGCTACGGCATTATCACGGCCGGCGCCTATAGCGGCGACGTCACCGTCACCTCGGCCGGCACCATCAGCGTCGAGGGCAATGACAGCTACGGCATCAAGCTGACCGGCCCGCTCACGGGCGCGCTCCGCCACGATGGCACCACGACCGTGCTCGGCGACCGGGCCATCGGCATCGAGACAGGCAACGTCAGCGGCAATGTCCGCCTCGCCGGCTCGGTCACGGCGCAGGGCGTCAATGCGATCGGCGCTGCGTTCAACGGCAATATCGGCGGCACGCTGACCATACAGGGCACGATCATCGGCACCGGCTACCGCTATGCCACGCCGCCTTCCGACGTGAGCAAGCTCGACGCTGACGATCTGCTTCAGGGCGGGCCGGGCGTGGTGATCGGGGGCAATGTCGCGGGGGGCATCATCCTCGCCGTGCCGCCCAAGGATGCGAGCAGCACCGACAATGACGAGGACAAGGACGGCATCGAGGACAGCAAGGAAGGCTCAGCCATCGTGCGCTCCTATGGCGCTGCGCCCGCCATGCGCATCGCCTCGGCGACGCAGGACATCACCATCGGCGCGGTGCCCGGCACCGGCTCTGGCTATGGCCTGATCATCGACGGGGGCATCGCGGGCAATGGCCTCTACAGCGGCATTGCGTCGCGCGGCCTGGAGGTCGGCGGCATGGGCCGTTCGGTCGACATCGTCGGTGGCATCGGCATTGCGGGCACGGTCTCGGCGACGGCCAATGGCGCCTCGGCCACCGCGCTGCGCCTGAGCGACGGCGCGAGCACGCCGGTCATCCAGGTGGGGAGCACCGGCAAGATCGAGGCGAGCGGCGGCAATGCGATCGGCAACATCGCGACGGGCATCCTCGTTTCCGACGGCGCGGTGTTGCCCGGCATCAGGAATGCCGGCTCGATCAAGGCGACCGCGGGCGGCGAGAACGGCACGGCGGCGGCGATCCTCGACCTTTCCGGCACCGTCTCGCTCGTAGAGAACAGCGGCGCCATCTCGGCCACCGGCGCGAAGGCGGACTCCGGGCGCAATGTCGCCATCGACATTTCCGAGAACACCACGGGCGCGATCATCCGCCAGACGGCGGTCGCGGCGGGCGTGACCGCGCCGAGCATCACCG
>JAFKLU010000377.1 GCA_017304105.1 Sphingomonadales bacterium | reverse complement strand
CCGGCTCGATCACCTGATGGCTGATCGCCTTCTCGGCGACGCTCGGGCTCGCCCACATATGGTCGAGACGCCGGCCGCGGTCCGTCTTCGCCCAGTCGAGCGCGCGATAGCTCCACCATGTGTAGAGGCGCGCGGGCGCGGGATGGAATTTCCGCCCGATGTCCACCCAGTCATGGGATGCCTGCAGCCGCGCCATAAGCTCGCACTCGACTGCCGTGTGGCTCACCACGTTGATGAGCTGCTTGTGGCTCCACACGTCGCACTCAAGCGGGGCAACGTTGAAGTCGCCGACGAGCAGGGTCGGCACGTCCAGCTTGGCGGACCAGTCGATCATCCGCTCGAAGAAATCGAGCTTCTGGCCAAACTTGGGATTGACCGAGCGGTCAGGCTCCTCGCCGCCGGCGGGGATATAGACATTCTCGATGCGCAGGCCGTTGTCGAGGCGCACGCCGACGTGGCGGGCCTCGCCATTGGCCTGCCAGTCGAGCCGATCATCGTCGCGCATCGGCACCTTGCTGAGGATGGCGACGCCATGATGCATGGGCTGGCCGTGCAGCACCTGATGATTATAGCCGAGGCGGCGGAAAACCCCTTCCGGGAAGGAGCCGTTGACGACCTTCGTCTCCTGCAGACACAGGACGTCCGGCGCATATTCGAGCAGGAACCGCTCCACGATTTCGAGGCGGGCGCGGACGCTGTTGATATTCCAGGAAGCGATCTTGAGTGTTTGTTGGGCTTTGGTCGACATGGCGCGACTAACTAGCGGCCCTTGGGCGGGAACCCAAGCGCCCAGCGCGAGAAAAATTGCGCAAACATAAGCGGCACCTGTGGCCCGCTGCGGACGGGCAGCAAAAACCCCCGCTCCGGGGGGCATGGAACGGGGGTCTCGAGAGCGTTCTTTCGACGCTGCATGTGGCGCCGGACTGACCGGGCAACAGGGGGGAAATCCCGGCGCTTCCCGGCGCCACAGGAGGCTTGATAACGCGGCTCAGATGAGCGGCGGATGAATGGATTCTGTCAGATTCAAGATTATCGTCCGCCCCGCTCGCTTTGTCGCGCGATCAGGATGGATCGGCGGGACGAGCGAGCGCAGTCATCTCGCGATTCCCAAGCATCACGAGATGAGGCAAGCGTGCGTCGCTCGCACGCAATCCTACCGCCGGGGGCCGACGCTGTTGGGCCGCGGGTCGCGCCAGCGGAAGGCGGAATCCGCGACGGGCGCGCCATAAGTGAGATTGGTGAGGCGGATGGAGGTGCGGTTGCCCTGCGCGTCCTTGGCGATCCAGCCGTAAAGCTCCAGGCCCGCCGGCGCGCTCGGCTTGCGCGTGAAGATGAGGCTGATGACACCATATTCCGGATGCGCCGGATCGCGCACCTCGACCGAGACGACGCGCGGATCGCCGGTCGGCGCGAGCTTGCCATAGCGGCCGAGGTCGCGCGAAGGATCGAGCAGCGCGCCGAGCGGCGAATTGCGGATCGGCCAGCGCTGAACCTGGCTGACCTGATAACCGAACATGTAGAGGGAACGGCCGTCCGCGACGATGAGGAGGTCACCCGCGCCATAATCGAAGCGGATCTTGCCCGGCTGCTTCAGCAGCAATTTTCCCGACTGGAGCTGGCCGTTGCGATCGGTCTGCGTGAAATTGCCGGACAAGGTCGTGATCGAGCGAATGGCGCGATTGACCGCGGCAAGATCGCCCTCGGCCGTCGTCGCCTGCGCATGAAGGCCGGCGCTCGGCAGGGCGGCGAGGGGGAGGGAAAGGAGCGCGCCGATCGTCAGCGCGCGGGCGAAGCGGGGAAATCGTTTCGTCATCATTGCGCAGATAAACCCTGCCCGTTGAATGTCCACTGAACCGGGTTTTTTTAGAGGTTCAGGTGCGGACGCGCGGCGATGTCTCGATCGCCTCGCACGTCCGCGCGAGCAAGAGGTTGATGATGACCGTCCCTACAGACGATGCGGCGCGGCGGATTGTCTTCGCCGCGCCGCTCTTGCCGTCAATGCCGCCCGGTTCAGGCGAAGGCGGCGGCCATCGCGCGCTTGCGCCGCAGGGCGCCGCCCATGGCGGCGAAACCGCCGATCATCATCGCCCAGCTCGCCGGCTCGGGAACGGCGCCCGCCGAGGGTCTGGTCGAAATCGCGCCGACCGCGTCGATGTCCGCGCCAACGGTTTCGCCCGCCGTAGCGCCTTCGCCGAGCACGTCGGTCAGGCGGACATAGGAGAAGGCGCTGCTGGTGCCGTAGCCAAAGGCATCGAGATCGATGCCGCGCGTCGCGCCCGTCACCGACCCCACGGAGAACCAGGTCATGCCGTCCGCGCTCACATCCACGGTCGTATCCTCGACATCCGGACCGATCTCGAAGATCCACAGATCGAAGGCGCTCGTGTCGCTGCCGGTCAACACATTGTCGGTGAAGCGCAGAACGACCCTTCCGCCGGCGCCGAGCGACAGGAACGTGCAGCTCGCGACCGAAGCGCAGCCGTTCGCGCCGGTATAATCCGGTATGCCCAGTGCGTTGCCCGTGCCCTGATAGGGCGCGGTGGGCACATTGCCGCCGCCAAAGGCCGGATCATAGGACACGGCCACGTCAGCGAAGGAGATGGCGCCCTGAGGGAATTCAACGCCGCCATAGGTGACGGCCAGGGACGGCTGTGCGGCAATGGCAAGCAGCCCTGCAGGCAGGATTTTCCAGACTGCTGATTTTTTCATCGCTTTCGACTCCCACAAAAAGCGACCCGCAATCGACTCCCAAGACGGCTTTTTATTGTGGGCGCAGAGGGCCTCAACGGGCGCACAAGAGCCAGCGCATGGAGATCATGCGTGCAGAAGGCGGGACAGGACGCGCGATTTGGCCGCGCTATTTGGGATTGCCCATCTCGTCGCGCAGCACGTCGCGGCGGCCGACATGATTGGGCGGGCCGACGAGGCCTTCCTCCTCCATGCGCTCGATGAGGCGAGCGGCGCTGTTATAGCCCACGCGCATCTGGCGCTGGAGCCAGCTTGTCGATGCCTTCTGGTTCTCGAAGACGAGCTGGCAGGCCTTGCGGAACAGCTTGGCGTCCGCGCTGTCGTCACCCAGGTCCACGCCATCCAGGGCGAAGCTCCCGTCCTCGGGCTCTTCCGTGACGGAGGAGATATATTCCGGCTGGCCCTTGCTGCGCCAATGGTCGGCGACGAGGCGCACTTCATCGTCCGAGACGAACGGGCCGTGGACGCGCATCAGGCCCTTGCCGCTGGCCATGTAGAGCATGTCGCCCTTGCCCAGCAGCTGTTCGGCCCCCTGCTCGCCCAGGATGGTGCGGCTGTCGATCTTGCTGGTGACGAAGAAGCTGATGCGGGTGGGCAGGTTGGCCTTGATGACGCCGGTGATGACGTCGACCGACGGGCGCTGCGTGGCGAGGATGAGGTGGATGCCCGCCGCGCGCGCCTTCTGCGCCAGGCGCTGGATCAGGAATTCGACTTCCTTGCCCGCGGTCATCATGAGGTCGGCGAGTTCGTCGACCACCACCACGATCTGCGGCAGCGGCTGGTAATCCAGCTCCTCGTCCTCATAGACCGGCTGGCGCGTCTCCTCATCAAAGCCGATCTGGACGCGGCGGCCGAGGCTCTTGCCCTTGGCGCGGGCGGCGCGGACCTTTTCGTTGTAGCCGGCAAGGTTGCGCACGCCGATGGAGGCCATCATGCGATAGCGGTCCTCCATCTGCTCGACAGCCCATTTGAGCGCGCGAATCGCCTTGGCGGGCTCCGTCACCACCGGGGAGAGCAGATGCGGGATATTGTCGTAGATGCTCAGTTCCAGCATCTTCGGGTCGATCATGATGAGGCGCAGCTCGTCCGGCGTCAAGCGGTAGAGCAGCGAGAGCAGCATGGTGTTGAGGCCGACCGATTTGCCCGAGCCGGTAGTGCCCGCCACGAGCAGATGCGGCATTCCCGCGAGGTCCGCGATCACCGGCTCGCCGAAGATGTTCTTGCCCAGGATGATCGGCAGGCCGGATTTCTGCTGGGCGAACTGCTGGCTGGTGATCAGCTCGTGCAGCACGACCGATTCGCGATCGTTGTTGGGCAGCTCGATGCCGATCACCGTGCGGCCGGGGATGGTGGCCACGCGGGCCGAGAGCGCGGACATGTTGCGCGCGATATCGTCGGCCAGCTGGATGACGCGGCTCGCCTTGATGCCGGGGGCGGGCTCCAGCTCGTACATGGTGACGACCGGGCCGGGCCGCACCTCGGTGATCGCACCCTTCACGTGGAAGTCGTCCAGCACGCTCTCCAGCAGCCGGGCATTGCGCTCCAGGCTCTGGCGGTCGATCTTGCTGCCCGGCTTTTCCGGCGCGGGCGTGAGCAGCTCGGGCGAGGGCAGGGCGTTGTTGCCGAACAGGTCGGTCTGCCCGGAAACCGGCCCGAATGCCTTGATGACGGCATTGCTGTTGGGCGACTGGATGGAGATCGGCTGGCGCTGCGTCTGCTCCACGGTCTTGCGCGGCTCCGCTTCCCGCACGGTCGCGGGGCGCGGTTCGTTGAGCGTCTCGCCCGGCGCCGAGCGGCGGCGGAATGAGAGCTTCGCGAGGCGCGGCATGGCCGGTCGCGCCAGATGCCAGAGCGGCTTTTCCAGCGCGAGGCTGCGCACCCAGAGCCAGCATCCCCCGGCAAAGGCGACGATCAGCAGCACCCATTGCAGGATCGCGTCGGCGGGCTGGCCGAGCTTGGCGGTGAGCGTGGCGATCCCGTGCGCGGCGAGGAAGCCGATCACCCCGCCCCAGCGCGCCGGCAGGCCGACCAGCGGCTCGGGCTGGAGCAGCCACAGCGCCATGCCGATGAGCACGATGCCGCCGGCGCATTTGGCGATCTGCCCCTGCCAGCCGGCCATGTCCTGATCGGCCCAGAGCCGCCGCGCGGTCACCAGGATGAGCGGCAGCACGAGCAGCGCCGGAACGCCCGCGATCGTGTAGAGCAGATCAGCCGCCCAGGCGCCGGCTGCGCCCATGAGATTGCCGACCACGGGGCCCGCCGCCGTGTTGAGCGCCCCGTCGCTGACCTTGTAGCTCAGCAGGGCGAGGAACAGGAACAGCGCCAGCGCATACAGGCCGACGGCCCCGGCGAAGGTGCCGATGCGGATGAGGCTGCGGCGCAACATCGCCTGCCATTCGGGGGTCCGGTTCGCGGGTGCCCGGCTTGCCATTGCGCTTGTCTCCGTTGCCCGGGCGTGGCGATACGACCTTGCTGTGCCCGAAATGTTCCGGTTTGCGACAATCCTCTTTCGCGGACTCGCCGTCAAGAGTCCTGTTTTTCTGCCGGATAGGCGGGGTTTACCGGCGACGTAGCGTTATCTAGATTTCCGGAACCAACAAAGATCATCGGAAGAGGAGTGCCACCCCCCATGAGCCGCCATCTGGTCGACCCCGAACTCGCCGCCATGCTCGATGTCTTTCCGGGCATCGCGCTGAGCGCCGAGACCATTCCGGCGATGCGGGCGCAGATGCGCGAGATGGCGCCGCCGCCGGAGAGCTATGCGCGCAAAACGGTGAAGATGGAGCAGCGGGTCGTTCCGGGGCCGCAGGGCGCGCCGGACGTGCCGGTCAGCCTCTATCGGCCCACCGGAGTAAAGGGCAAATTGCCGGTGCTCATCCATCTGCATGGCGGCGGCTATGTGATGGGCCAGGCCGAGAGCAGCGGCGCGGGCAATGTGCGCACGGCCGATGAAGTCGGCTGCCTTGTCGTCTCCGTGGACTATCGCCTCGCGCCGGAATGGCAGGCACCGGCCGCCGCCGAGGATGTGCACGCCGTGCTCGCCTGGCTCAACGCGGAGGCGGAAAGCCTCGGCATTGACACGGACCGCATCGCCATCGGCGGGGATAGCGCCGGCGGCGGCCTTGCCGCGGCGAGCGCGCTGCTGGCGCGGGATCGCGGGCTCTACAAGCTCTGCTTCCAGTTGCTGGTCTATCCGATGCTGGACGATCGCACGGCGGCGGATGGCGCCAGCAATCCCCATGTCGGCGATTTCATCTGGCAGCATGATCACAATGTCTTCGCCTGGAGCGCCTATCTCGGCACCGCGCCGGGCGGTGCGGACGTTTCGCCCTATGCGGCCCCGGCACGCGCGAAGGATCTCGCCGGCTTGCCGCCCGCCTATATTTCGGTCGGCGCGCTCGATCTCTTTCTGGAGGAGGACATGGCCTATGCCGCCCGCCTCGCCCATGCCGGCGTGCCGACGGAGCTTCACGTCTATCCCGGCGCCTATCATGCCTTCGAGTTCAACTTCGAAGCAGATGTCGCCAAGCGCGCCGAGGCGGACAAGCGCCGGGCGCTCGCCCGGGCTTTCGGGAAATAATGCGGCAACAGCCCGCGCCACTCAACTTCGAAGGCCGCCGTGTGCGGGCGAAAGGGACATTCCGGCGGCCGCGCGATTGAGGTGGGGGATCATCGTCCGGCCGCGTGCGGCTTGACCATCCCTCCATCACGCGATTATGGCCGGCCTTGCCCAAAGGGGGCGATTAGCTCAGTTGGTAGAGCGTCTCGTTTACACCGAGAATGTCGGCGGTTCGAGCCCGTCATCGCCCACCATATTCCCGTTCGCTGTTGAGACCAGATAAAACTGCCTCAAATCGGGTCTAACGCTGCCTCACGTGACCACTATTGGGGACTGTCCGGAACGGCAGCTTCTGGTTGCCAATAGGCGGAAGCCGCCCTTCGTTCATGCGCGTCGCTAAATGTCGGCTAGGTCGGACCTTCCGGTTAGTCTGCTTTCAGGTGCTAGTGACGTGAAGCTGCCCTCCGTTCAGACCTGACCCGGCATAGACGTTCCTGGGGAGGGCCCGGAACGTCCGCTCATCACGAGAGAAATGATGAATGTGGACATTCGGTTGTGCTTCCCACTCTTCCGGTTCGTTGACGACGGGGAATTCGGTGATTGCTCGCTCTGCCCTACTACGGCGTAGACTCATAACGCGTTGCACCAGAGGCGTACGCAGATGAGTTTGATGGCAGCGAGATAGTTGGCTGCATCCTTGTCATATTGAGTGGTGACACCCCGGAATTGTTTGATCGGATTGAAGAAGCGCTCGACGAGATTGCGGTAGCGGTAGAGCCAAGGCGAGAATGCGAAGCGCTGGTTGTGATTTGAGCGGTTGGGAATGTTGGCCCAAATGTTTCTGGCCGTCGCCGCCTCGCGGATGGCCGTGCTGTCATAGCCCTTGTCGCCCCGCAGAGTGGCACCATCAGGGGCCGCCTCGATCAATGCTTCGGCTTCACAGGCGTCATGGACGTTTCCTCCGGTCAGTCGCAGGCTGACCGGACGTCCATCAGCGTCGACAAGAGCATGGAGCTTTGTGGTAAGACCGCTCCGGGAACGTCCCATGCTATGATCTGCGGATCCCCCTTTTGCCCGTCGCACCATGTTGGTGGACGCGCATGCAGGTGGAGTTGATCATGACCAGTTCGCCGTTGAAACCAGCGGAAACCGCCGCCAGCAACCGGTCCCACGCCCCCGCCTTCCGCCAACGGACGAACCGATTGTAGCAGGTCGTCGATGGCCCATAACGTTCCGGGATCTCCGCCCAGGGCGCACCGGAGCGGAAGCGCCAAAGGGTCCCCTTCAGCACGCGCCGGCCATCGACCCGGGGCGCGCCGCGCGGCTTGTTGGGCAGCAAAGGCTCGATGATGAGCCATTCCTTGTCTGTCAGTCATACCGCCGCCGTGCCATGCGCCCCTCCAATCTCGAAGGACGCCCGAATCACGCTGTTGGCTGAGGCTCAAGTCGATTCATGAGTTTACGCCGTAGTGGACGCGGGGCCGCGATGCCGAAACTACACCCGCCATCTCCACTGCAAAAAAGGCACAAGACCTCAGCTTTTGCTCCTGCCTCGAAGGACGTCCCGGATCGGGCTACTGCCAAATTGTGCGGGGCGATATCCCGTGGCTTGGCGAATAATGAGCCCTCGGTTGATCGCCTCTGAAACACCAAGTTCGCGTGCTTTGTAGAATGATTCGATGAACGCCGTGGTCAGGTGCATATCAGCCTGAGCAATGTATCCTGCCAATTCCAATGCACGTGCCATGAGGCGATCGTGAGATATTAACTCGGAGATTAGTCCTAGCTCCAGCGCGCGTTGTGCCGATATCGGCTCGTAAGCTCCAAGAAGGAACATTCGCGACACGGCTTCCTGGGGGATCTTGCGGGCCATCTCGATCGGTTCGATTACCGGCACTGCTCCGCTACGATGCATGTGCATATCGCAAAAGGTCGCATCAGGGACTGAGATGCAAATATCGGCATCAAGCAGGAAATGAAGGCCGGGGCCAACAACGAAGCCGTTGATGGCGGCTATGACAGGTTTCCAGCATTTATTCTGTTTGGCTGTATAAGTGCGGATGCCTTCGTCGCGGCGAATATAAGCGGGACTCGGCGCGTCGCGATAGCTTGCCGTGTCGGCGCCGCCGCAGAACACTGTGTCGCCGGTCGCCGTGAAGATCGCCACACGAAGGCTGTCGTCCGCCTGAAACGCTTTCCACACGGCTGGCAATTCGCGCAGCATCTCCGCATCGATGAGGTTGTCCTGCTCGGGCCTGACCAGGGTGATGACGGCGACAGGCCCTTTCGCCTCATACGTCAGGGTCTTGAAGCCTTGCCCTCCTTCCCCCGCAGCTTGTGCAGCACCGGCGGCGCCCATTGCAGGAATGGCAGCGCCAGCGACCAGAACCGCTCGGCGTGACATTTCACTCATCGACGTCTCCCCCCGACTGCGCCCATTTGCCGTCTATGCGCGGTGCTTGACGATACTCACCACGTTCCTGCTAGGAACGTGCCGCCCTCAATGTCTGTCCTCTGGCGGCAGGACATGGGCTGCTAACCGGCAATTTCCGTCTCCGGGACCGGCGTCAGGAGCGGGTCTCCCTGAAAATAGCGCCGGATATTTCCCTGGAGCTGGTCGACCATGTCCACGCCGGCTTCGGCGGTAAACCCGGCCAGATGAGGCGTCAGAACGACATTGGGCAGGTCACGCCACACCGCCGCGTCAACTGGTTCCTGCACGAAAACATCGAGCGCCGCGCCGGCAATGGCGCCGGATCGCAGGGCGGCCAGCAAGGCCGCCTCGTCAATCAGAAAACCGCGCGAAACGTTGACGAGCACGCCCTGCGGCCCCAGCGCGGCGAGGACGGCCTCGTCGATCTGCCCCGCATTGTCGGGAACGGCGCGGCTGGCGATGACCAGAATGTCGCTCTGCTCGGCCAGCGCCAGCAGGCTTTCCGCGCGCGGAAATTCCGCTTCCGGCTTCTCCCGCGGGCCGTGCCAGCGCACTGTGAGTTCGTGCGCGGCGAGGCGCCGGGCAATCGCGGAGCCGATGCGCCCGAGCCCGACGACCCCCGCGGACCGCCCCCGCAGCGAGCGGCGCGGCGG
>JAFKLU010000376.1 GCA_017304105.1 Sphingomonadales bacterium | reverse complement strand
CCCGAAGTCGAGACCACCGTCGCCGGCCTGCGTTCCGTGCTCGATGGCGCGCGTCTCACCCTCGTCGAGCCGCGCCGCGCCGACATGCGCTTCCCCTTCCCGGTGGACCTGCGCCAGCGGCTTACCGGCGCCACCGTCACCGGCCTTGGCCGTCGCGCCAAATATGGCCTCATCGACACCGACCGGGGCGACACGATGATCTTCCACCTCGGCATGTCCGGCCGCTGGCGGATCGATCCGGGGGAGATCGGCAAGCATGACCATCTGATCGTGGAGACGCCGGCGCATCGGCTCGCGCTGCACGATCCGCGCCGGTTCGGCTTCGTCCATCTGGTGCAGAGCGCGGCCATCGCGGATTATCGCCATTTCGCCGGACTGGGGCCGGAGCCGCTCGGCGAGGATTTTACCACCGCCTATCTCGCCGATGCGCTGGATGGCCGCGTCGCGCCGATCAAGGCCATGCTGCTCGACCAGCGCATCGTGGCGGGGCTCGGCAACATCTATGTCTGCGAGGCGCTGAACATCGCCGGCATCGCGCCCACGCGCGAGGCGGGGCGCATCTCGAAGGTCCGCCTCGCGAAGCTGGTGGACGCCATCAAGGCCGTGCTGCGCGCGGCCATCCTCGCCGGTGGATCGACCCTGCGCGACTATGCCCGGCCGGATGGCGAGCTGGGCTATTTCGCGAAGGACTGGCGCGTCTATGGCCGCGAAGGCGAGCCTTGCCCCTGCGGCGGCACGGTGGTGCGCCGGGTGGATTCGGGCCGCTCGACCTTCCATTGCCGCAGTTGCCAGACATGAGGCGGCTTTCCACGGCGGCCCGGATCGCGGCGGGCCTTGTCGCGCTGGTCGGCATTGCCGCGCTCGTCCTCCAGTTCACCGTCTCGCTGGAGAAGGAGGCGGGCTTGGCGCCGGCGGCGCTCTGGTCGATGCTGCGCTTCTTCACCATCATCGGCAACACGCTGACGGCGCTGGTGATGCTGGGCGCGGCGCTGGGCCTGCGCCGCACCTCGACGCCCGCCATGCTCGGCGGCGTCACCCTGTTCATGGGCCTCATCGGCGTCGTCTATGCGACCGTGCTGCGCCAGACCCAGCATCTGACCGGCGACGCGCAGATCGCCAACATCCTCCTGCATTACACAGTGCCGCCGCTGGTCGCCCTGTTCTGGCTGATGTTCGCGCCCAAGGGCGGCCTCACCCGCATGGACCCGCTGCGCTGGGCGCTGCTGCCGCTCGTCTATTTCCCTTATGCCGTTGCGCGCGGCCGTCTGGATGGCCGCTATCCCTATCCCTTCATGGATGTGGCGAAGCTCGGCTGGGTGGACGTGCTGACCAATGCCGCCGTCATCGCCTCGGGCTTCCTGCTCGCGGGATTGCTGCTCGTGCTGATCGATCAGCTGATGCGCCGCGACATATAGGCGTCGCGGCGCATCAGCCGTTCAGAGCGGCGCGCAGGCCGCCAGCAGCCAGGCCCGATCGGCCTCGTCGAGCTGCGGCCCGACGATCTCGATCGTCCTTTGATGATAGGCATCGACCCACGCCCGCTCGGCCGCGCTCAGCAGGTCCACGTCGATCAGCGCCCGGTCGATCGGCGCATGGCTCAGCGTCTCGAAGCCGAGGAACGGCTTTTCCGCGCCCTCGATCGGCTTCTCGACCACCAGCACCAGATTCTCGATGCGGATGCCATAGGCGCCGGTCTTGTAATAGCCGGGCTCGTTGGAGAGGATCATGCCCGCCTGCAGCGGCTCATCGCCGCCGCCGAACGTCGCGATGCGCTGTGGCCCCTCGTGCACCGAGAGGAAGCTGCCGACGCCGTGGCCGGTGCCGTGCGCATAATCGAGGCCCTGCGCCCAGAGATACTGGCGCGCCAGCACGTCGAGCTGGTTGCCGCGCGTGCCGGCGGGGAAGGTGGCGCTGGCGAGCGCGATATGGCCCTTGAGCACCAGCGTGAAGTGCCGCTTCATCTCCGCCGTCGGCGTGCCGATCGCCATGGTGCGGGTGATGTCGGTCGTGCCATCGCGATATTGCCCGCCGCTGTCGACCAGCAGCAATGTGCCCGTCTCGACCGGGCGATTGGTCGCCTCGCTCGCCTTATAGTGGACGATGGCACCGTTGGGGCCGGAGCCCGAGATGGTGTCGAAGGAGAGATCGACCAGAGCGCCTGTCTGCTCGCGGAAGCTCTGCAGCTTGTCCGAGACGCTGAGTTCCGTCTGTCCACCCCTGGGTCCCTCGACCGCCAGCCAGTGCAGGAAGCGCGAGAGCGCAGCGCCGTCACGCGCCTGCGCCGCCTTGTGGCCCGCAATCTCGGTCGCGTTCTTGATCGCCTTGGGCAGCACGGCCGGATCGCGCAGCGGCTTGATGATGGCGCCGGCCTTGTCCAGCGTCTCGAAGATCGCCGCGACCGCCCGCTCCGGATCGACCGCGACGGTCTCGCCGGCGAGATCGCGCAGGGCAGCGGTGAACTCGGCGCGATCCCGCACCGTAACCGCATTGCCGAGATGCGCGCGCACGTCCGCGTCGATCTTCTCGGGCGCCACGAACAGCTCGGCCCTGCCGTCCGCATACAGCAGCGCATAGGCCAGCGCGACCGGCGTGCGCGAGACATCCGCGCCACGGATATTGAATGCCCAGGCGATGGAATCGAGCGCGGTCAGCACCGTCGCGTCGACGCCTTCCGCCTTCATCCACTCGCCGATCTCGCTCCGCTTGGTCGCGCTCGTCTTGCCGGCGAAGCGCTCCTCGTGCGGCACCAGCTTGGCGGCGCTGGGGGCGGGGCGGTCATCCCACACGGCGTCCACCGGATTGCTCTCGACCGGGACGAGGCTCGCGCCCTTCTTAGCGAGCGCGCGTGTCGCTTCCTCGACCCAGCGGCGCGTGTGCAGCCAGGGATCATAGCCGATCCGCGCGCCGCCCGGCGCATGTTCGCCGAGCCAGGCCGCGACGCTGGTCTGCGGCACGCCGACATATTGCCAATGCGTCCCATCCACCTGATCGCGCACCTGCAGCGTGTAGCGCCCGTCGGTGAAAATGGCGGCGTCCTCAGGCAGCACCACCGCGCTCCCCGCCGAGCCGAGGAAGCCTGTCAGCCAGGCGAGCCGCTGGGCATAGGCGCCCACATATTCGGAGAGATGCTCATCGGTGAGCGGCACGACGAATCCGTCGAGCGCCTGCCGCTTCAATTGCGCGCGCAGGGCCTTCAGGCGGTCTTCATGGGTGGACATGGGGTTTCCGTTCCGGGGATTTGCTGTGTTGCGCGCCAGCATAGGCCATTTCGCGCAGCTTTCCAGCATCAGGAGACCTCTGGTCGGCCGCTCGCCGAAAGCCTATATTAAGGTCTGGCGCGCTATGATGCCGCCGCTATAGGCCCCTGCCGTGAACCTGTCATACCCCCTACCGCTGACCCATAGCTGGCCGATCTACGAAGCGCCGCTGCGCCTGCCGCTCGGGCATCTGATCGCTTCGATCAGCGAGCCGGAGAGCCCTCCCGACATAGACGTGATGTTCCAGATGCAGGGCGTCGGCATCTGGCAATGCGACCTTCAGCGCGGCGACCGGCTGAGCTGGACCGCGCCCGTCCGCGCTCTGTTCGGCATCGGGCCGGACGAGCCGCTGACCCGCTCGCTCGCCGTGTCGCTCTACACGCCCGATTCGCGGCGTGAGATGGAGGAACTGCGCGCCCACGCCATCCGCCACAGGCGCGGCTTCACGCTCGATGCGCGGATCCGCCGAGCGGACGGGGAGCATCGCTGGATGCGCCTTTGCGCCATGCCGGTGGTCCAGGGCCGCAAGGTGGTGCGCCTCGTCGGCACCAAGCAGGACGTCACCGCACGGTACGACTGATCAGCCGCCGCTGGAGCGTACGCTCGCCAGCAGCTCGGCCGACAATTCGCAGCCGATCCCCGGTCCGACGAACAAGGTGATACCGATGTCCGGCGCGATGCTGCCGATCAGCCAGCCGCCCGATACCTGCAGCGCATGGCGCGCGCGGGCGCGGATCTCCGGGCCTATCCGGCTTGCATCGTCGAGCACCACCACCATGCGGCTGCCGAACCGCTTGCTCTGGAGCAGGAGCGGCGTCAGTCCCGTCCCGTCCTGCTGCACTTCGCCGGCCGAGGGCACGCAGATGTCGGAGATCATCAGCGCAGCCAGCACGTCCCGCTCATCGCCCGTGCCGGCCATGGCGTTGCGAACGGCAGCTTCCAGCTGGGTGAGGGGGCGATAGGCGGTGTCTGTCATCGGGCCGTTGTGGCCGCTCGCCGGTTGCGCGTCCACCCGTTAGGCCGAACTTTCCGAGCTTGCGACCAAATGGCGCGCGCCCGCGCTCCCGTCAGCCTGCCGCGTCAATCCCATTGAGCCGGCGTCCGCACGCGCCTATCTCCGGCCGATGACCGACACGCTCCAGCCGCCCCGCGCGGCGCAACGCCCGCATGAGACCACCCATCACAACCGCACGCTGAGCGACCCATGGGCCTGGCTGCGCGATCCGGGCTATCCCGATGTGAAGGACCCGGACGTCCTTGCCTATCTCACCGCCGAGAACGGCTATTTCGAGGCGCATATGGCCGCGCGCAAGCCGCTGGTCGATCGCCTGTTCGAGGAGATGAAGGGCCGCATCAAGGAGGAGGACAAGTCCGTCCCGCAGAAGGACGGGGCCTATCTCTACTGGTCGACCTTCGAGGCGGGCGAGCAATATCGCCGCCACTGGCGCCGCAAGGTCGATGCGCCCGCGGACGGATCGGCCGACGAGCTGATCGTCGACGAGCCGGCGCTGGCGCAGGGCAAGGACTATTTCCGCCTTGGTGCCGTCGCCATTTCCAATGACGATCGGCTGCTCGCCTATGCGATCGATGACAATGGCTCGGAGCGCTACACCGTCCGCATCAGGAATCTCGCGACCGGCGAGATGCTGCCGGATGTGGTGCCGGACGTGCTCTCCGCGCTCGTCTGGACCAGCGACGACAGCGCGCTCCTGTACGCGCCCGCCAATGCCCAGTGGCGCACCGATTGCGCGAAGCTGCACCGTCTCGGCACCGATGCGAGCGCCGACATCGAGCTTTATCACGAGGATGACGAGGGCTTCCGCGTCTCGGTCGGCCTCACATCGGCGGAGAATTACATCGTCATCGCCACCGGCGATCATGTCACCAGCGAGGTGCGCCTGCTCCCCGCCGGCGATCCGACCGCCGCGCCGATCCTCGTCTCCGCGCGCCTGCCGGAGCGCGAATATGACGTCGACTAGCATGACGGCTGGCTCTACATCCGCACCAACGACACGCACCCCAATTTCCGCCTCGCGCGCGCCCGCATCGAGACGCCGGACCAGTGGGAAGAGGTGCTGCCCGCCTCGGACCATTTCTACCTGACCGATGTGAGCCTGTTCAAAGGCTTCTACGTCACCGAAGGCCGCGAGGACGGGCTCGATCAGGTCGAGATCCGCGACTATGCGACCAACAGCGCAAAGCGCCTCGATTTCCCCGAGGCGAGCTATGTCGCGGGGCTGGACGACAATCCCGAATATGACGTCGCCAAGCTGCGCATGAGCTATGAGTCCATGGTCTCGCCCGAGACCATCTTCGACTATACGCTGGCGGACGGGCACCGCGAGGTGCTGAAGGTGCAGGAGATCCCCTCCGGCTTCGACCCCGCTCTTTACGCGACCGAGCGGCTATTCATCACCGCGCGGGATGGCACGCCCATCCCCGTCTCGATCCTGCACCGACGCGACTTCCCGATGGATGGATCGCGCCCGCTCTATCTCTATGGCTATGGCGCTTATGGCATCGCCATGGAGCCGGGCTTCGGCACCACGCGCCTCAGCCTCGTCGATCGCGGCTTCGCATTCGCCATCGCGCATATTCGCGGCGGCGACGATCTTGGCCAGCAATGGTACAAGGACGGCAAGCTGGAGAAGCGCACCAACACGTTCAACGATTTCGTGGACGTCGCGAGGGGCCTGATCGCGAAGGGCTATACTTCCGCCGGCAGGATCGCCACGTCCGGAGGCTCGGCGGGCGGGGAGCTGATGGGCGCGATCGTGAACAGCGATCCCGAGCTGTGGGGCGCCGTGGTCGCGCATGTCCCATTTGTCGACGTGCTCAGCACCATGCTCGACGAGACGCTCCCGCTCACGCCGGGCGAATGGCCCGAATGGGGCAACCCCATCGAGGACCCGGCGGCCTATGATCTGATCGCCAGCTACAGCCCCTATGACAATGTGCGGGCGCAGGCCTATCCGCCGATGCTCGTGACCGCGGGCCTCAACGATCCGCGCGTCACTTACTGGGAGCCGGCCAAATGGGTCGCTAGGCTGCGTGCGACAAAGACCGACGACAATCTGCTGCTGCTCAAGACCAACATGGAAGCGGGCCATGGCGGCAAGTCCGGCCGCTGGGAATCGCTGCGCGAGACGGCCGAGGAATTCGCCTTCATCCTGTGGCAGATGGGCGTGGAGGTATAGCGCCCAACGGTCTCGTCGCTCCGGCGATAGCCGGAGGCCCGCGCGCCGGGGCGCCTCATCGCCCTGCCTTTGCGGCCGGGCGGCGGCAGGTCTATGATCGGCGCATGGGCAAGCCGTTCGAGATGCGCTTCGTCGCGCGGAGCGACGACATCGACATGATGGGCCATGTCAACAATGCCGTCTGGGTGCGCTGGATGGAGGCGATCGCCACGGCGCACTGGCAGGCGCTCGCGCCGGCCGAGGCGCAGGCGGGCTACGCCTGGGTCGTGACCCGGCACGAGATCGATTATCGCGGCAATGTCCGCGAAGGCGAGGCGGTGATCGCGCGTACCGTCATTCCCGAGCCGCCGCGCGGGGCGCGTTTCGACAGGCAGGTCGAGTTCTTCGGCGAGGACGGCAAGCTGAAGGTCGCCGCGCGCACGACCTGGGCGATGATCGATCTCGCCAGCGGGCGGCTGATGCGCGTGCCCGCCGATCTCGCCGATATCTTCCTGGCCTGATCGCCGCTCAGCGTGGCGCGGGCAGGGGCGTCGCCGTGGGGGCCGGTGTTGGCGTGGGGGTGGGCGCGGCCGTCTGAACGGTGGGCGCGATGATGGGAGCGGTCCGGGGCTCAAGGATCGCAGCCGCCTCGATCACGTCGAGTGCGCGGTGCGCCTCATTGTAGCGCCGCGCCTGCTCCAGCCACTGCACGGTCTCGGGCTGCTGCGGCAGAGCGCCGATCTCGGCGATGGCCGCCTCGATCTGGCCTGATTCGACATTGAGCCTCGCGCGGGCAAGCCGCTGGCGCGGCTCGGGCGAAGGCATACCAGCGCGCCGGATGACGGCGAGGCCGCGCAGCTCGTGCAAGGCGCTCGCCCACCAGCTCTGGTTGGGCGCGCCGCGCTCGACGGCCGTGCGGATGGTTTCGAGGCCCTGGCGCAGCATGCCGAGCGTCACCGGCTCGGCGGCAGCATTGACGATGGTCGCCACGGCCTTGGGTTGGGCATCGCCGAACAGCAGGCGGAGCTGCCCCTCGACATAGCCGAGCGGCGTTCCCGCATCGAGCGCGCGCCGCGCCGCGAAGGCGATCATCATCGCCTCGGCGCGATTGGCATAGCTGGACGCTGCTTCCGCCGCGACCGCGATGCGGGAAAGACGCTGCTCCAGATCGAGCACGCGCGCATTCTGCTGATCGGCGGCGAGCACCTGATTGGGTGCGCGGGTGCCGGCTTGTCCGGCGGGCAGATCCTGCCCGAGCTCCCCTTCCGCCCCGTTCGCGCTCGGTTCCGGGAGGGGAAGGGCCGCCGGGTCCGTGCCGAAGCGCATCCCGCCCTGCCAGTGGCTGACGACCCACGCCATGGCCGCGAGGCCGAAGATGAAGGCAAGCAGCGTCAGCGCGATGAGCAGTCGGGTTCGGGATCGTCGCGGCGCGCCGTTGGTCGGAATACCGCCGCTGCCGTCCGGTGCGTTGCTGGCCATGCGTCTCGTCAGGTCGGTTGGGAAGTGCCCATACATAGCGTGCTCGCGAGGCGCAGCAAGGCCGTATCGTCCGGGCTGGGGCTGATATGCACGCGCCGCCAGCCCGTGCCGCAGGCCCGCGCCGCCGCCTCGCTGATCGCGAGGATCTGGTGATTGCGCGCCGGTGGCGGCATCAACGCATTGAACCGCCGCCCGATCCGGGGCGAATGCACGGCCACGACGGAAGGGGGCAGGGTGGCAAGAACCTTGGCGAACGGCCGGATGTCCAGCGCATCGCTGCGATAGACGATATGGCGCGTGATGGAGAGGCCGAGCGGATCGAACGGGCGGACATCCTCTCCGCAGATGTGCAGCACGGCGCGGTGCCCGGCCGCGGCGATGAGCGGGATGGTCGAGGCGGCGTCCCCTCCGCCCACATGCACGTCGCGCGCGCCCTGCTCCCGCACCGCCTGCGCGCTTGCCTCGCCAACGGTGAAAACGGGCAGGCCGGCATGGCGTGCCAGCATCTCCGCGCCGTAGCGCGCGCCATTGATGCTGGTCACGAGCACCGCGTCGAAGGGGCCTGCCGGTTCCGCTTCGGGCTCGACCGGCAGAATCTCGAACAGCGGGATCTGGATCACCTCCATGCCCATCGCCCGCGCACGCTCGGCCGAGCGATCATTGCCCGGTTGCGGGCGCAGCAGGACGAGCGGCCGGTTCATGCCGTGAACAGGGCGCGCAGGGCTGGGCTGGCGCGATCGAGCAGGCGCTTGCCGAGGGCGGTGGCAGCGTCCGTGTCCCCGCCGGGCAGGAGTGCCTCGTCGCGCAGTTGCTCGCTTCCGTCTTCGCTCAGGATCTGCGCGACGAGGTGGATATCCTCGCCGCTCGGCCGCGCCAGCGCCGCGATGGGGCTGTGGCAGGTGCCGCCCAGCGCCAGCAGCAGCGCTCGCTCGGAGCGCACGCAGCGCTCCGTGTCGGCATGGCTGATCGCGCCCAGCAGCTCTGCCATGCGCGCGTCGTCCGCCCGGCACTCGATGCCGACGGCGCCTTGTGAGACGGCGGGCAGCATCGTGTCTGCGGGAATGGTCGCGCCGATATCGGCAAGGCCGAGCCGGTTGAGCCCTGCGGCTGCGAGCAGGGTCGCATCCACGTCGCCGGCCTCGACCCGTGCGAGCCGCGTCGCGACATTGCCGCGCAGCAGGGTGGTCTGCAGGTCCGGTCGCAGCGCCTTCAATTGCGCGGCACGGCGCGGCGAGCTGGTGCCGATGACGGCGCCCTGCGGGAGCGCCGCGATCGACTCCGCGCCGATCAGCCGGTCCTCCACGGCCGCGCGGGGCAGCATGGCGGCAATGCGGATGCTCTCGGGCCGAACCGTCTCGACATCTTTCATCGAGTGGACCGAGCAATCGATCTCGCCTTCCAGCAGCGCGCGATCGAGCTCCTTGGTCCACAGCGCCTTGCCGCCCACTTCCGCAAGCGCGCGGTCCTGGATGCGGTCGCCGCTGGTGGTCACGGTGACGATGCGCAGCGCCTCGCGCGGCCAGTCATGCGCGGCGATGAGGGCG
>JAFKLU010000375.1 GCA_017304105.1 Sphingomonadales bacterium | reverse complement strand
GCAAGGGAAGGGAGGCCCATGGCAGCTAACATTCCGGACAGCCGCTGGGGCCGTGCGCTTAGGGCTGGCATCCCCGTGGCGCTCATCCTTCTTGCTGCCGAGCTGCTTGACGGCTCCTGGCGCATCGAGCGCAATGAGCAGGGTCTGTCACTGAGCTGGACCTCGGCCGACGAGGCGACAGGCGAGCCTGCCATCCGGGTGGTGAAGTGCGTCGGGGAGGAATGCCGCGACGTCAGCTTGTCCTTTTCCCTGCGCGCGCCGCAGGTCGTATCGGACATGGCGGCCATCGCGGGTTCCGTCGCTGAGATCCTGTGCAGCGATCGCCCGCAGGAACAGCGGCCGCGACTCATCAGCGCCTGATCGCTCCAGAAACAAGCGTTTGAAATCAAAGATGTGGCCTCGCCGGCCATGGTTACGCATAAAATTAACCTGAAGGGGCTATCCTTCCGGGAGAACCGCGCAGGAAAGGACCGAGCCGATCAACGGCCGTCCTGCGACATGGGAGAGGATGGGGGCGCCGAGCAGCGCGGAACGGGCCGCTCGTTTGCCAGAGGAAGACGCATGCCGTTCATTGCCATCGACTTTGAGGCGTCGTGCCTCCCTCATCATGGCCGGTCCTTCCCCATCGAGGTCGGGATCGCCAGCAGCCTGGGCTGGAGCCAGTCCTGGCTGATCCGGCCCCATGCCTGCTGGGCCGGCTGGCACTGGAGCGCCGAGGCCGAGGCGCTGCACGGCCTGTCGCTCGCCCGGCTTGAGCGCGAAGGGCTGGAGGCGGCGAGGGTCGCCTCGCTACTGCGCAGTGTCGTGGGGGACAACCTGCTGATCGCGGATAGCTATTTCGACGACGAATGGTCGCGCACGCTGTTCGCGGCGGCGGGCGAGAGCGGGCATCTGCCCGTGCATTGCCTCGCCGATCAGCGCGCCTTCCATGATGTTCATCCGGACCAGCTGCGGCGCGCCATGGCCGAGGCGGATAGCCAGCGCGCCCGGCGCCACCGTGCCGAGGACGATGCGCGCTGGCTCGCGCGGCTGCTGAGCGAGCTGGATCTGCATCGAATCCCGACAGGCCTGATCCCGCCGCAAGTGCGTGCGCCGGCCCTGATGGCTGCGGGCCGGTGAGGCAATTAGCCCCTCTGAGCCGAAGACGGCCGTAGGCCAATATGGTTTTTTGCGTGCCCCGGAACGCAGCGTACCTACGGTAAGTAAGCACAGGAAGCGCGCGAAAGCGCCATTTGCAGCCCGTATGAGCTGAATGTTGATCCGTTCTAAGCCTCCGCCTCTTCAGCCGCCTTCTCGGGCGGGTGAAGTCGGACACGGGTGACGTGGCGCGTGTCGCCTTCGACGATCTCGATGCGCCAGCCGCTTTGCTCATGCGTCAGGCATTCGCCGACCTCTGGCACCTTGCCGGCGATGACGAAGGCGAGGCCGCCAAGCGTGTCGACGTCGGAGTCGATCTCGGCGAGCTTCGGATCGATCGCCTTGGCGACATCGTCCAGTTCGGCGCGGGCATCGGCTTCCCACAGGCCGTCGTCGAGCGGAACGAGCATCGCTTCGGGCGCCTCGTCATGCTCGTCCTCGATGTCGCCGACGATCTCCTCGACCAGATCCTCGATGGTGAGCAGGCCGTCCGTGCCGGAATATTCGTCGATTACGATGGCGAGATGGGTCCGCTTGGCCCGCATCTCCGCAAGCAGATCGAGCACGCCCATGCTCTGCGGCACGTAGAGCGGCTGGCGGATGAGGCCCTCCAGGCTCTCCGGATGCGCCTCGCCCCTGGCCAGGATGGCGAAGGCGTCGCGGATGTGGATCATGCCCGTGATATGGTCGAGCGACTCCTCATAGACCGGGATGCGGCTGTGCCCGCACTCCACGAAGAGGGCCATCAGCTCTGCGAAACTCGCATCCTGCGCGATGGCGATGATCTCACCGCGCGGCACGGCGACATCGTCCACGCTATGCTCGCTGAAGTGGAGCATGTTGCGGAGCATCTGCCGCTCGATGGGTGCAAGGTCGCCCTTGGCCGGGGGCGCGGCTTCCTGCTCGTCATAATGTTCGATGACGTTCTCAAGCTCCTGCCTGAGGCTCGTCGCTTCGCTTTCTCCGAACAGCAGGGCCCGCAGGCCCCGCCATATTCGTCCGCCTTCGCTACTACTCTCGCCCTCTTTGGCGGGTGTGGGCGTGGCCGTCTCGGACATCTCTTTTCAGATCCCTGTTTAATCGATGGGGCCGGCGGCGCCGGTTTCCCGGTCCCCATATGGATCAGCAAGGCCAAGCGTTTCAAGGGCGCGTGTCTCAAGCGCTTCCATCGCATCGGCTTCCGCGTCGTTCTCATGATCATGGCCGAGCAGGTGAAGCGTGCCATGGACGATGAGGTGCGTGGCGTGATCGGCGAGGGAGATGCCGCGTTCCTGCGCCTCGCGCGCGCAGGTCTCGTGGGCGAGGATGATGTCGCCGAGCAGCGTCTCGCCATCGTCGCCAATGTCGATCGCCTCGATCAGATCCTCCTGGATCATGGGGAAGGAGAGGACGTTGGTCGGCTTGTCCTTGCCGCGATAGGCGGCGTTGAGCTGCTGCACCTCGGCGTCGTCCGAGAGCTTGATCGAGACTTCGACACAGGCGCTCTTGGTGATGAGCTCGCCCTCCGATGTCTGCAAGAGGGCGGCGCGGACTGCCTTGTCGGCCAGCGCGCTCCAGTCGATGTCGGGGGGCCAGGCCGGGCCGGCGTCGATCGCGACATCAAGCATTGGGGCCCTCATAGGCAGCGACGATGCGGCCGACGATCGGGTGGCGCACGACATCGGCGGTGGTGAAGCGGGAGACGGCAATGCCCTCGATGCCCTCCAGCCGCTCGACCGCGTCCGCGAGGCCGGAGGCGCCGGGCTGGGGCAGGTCGACCTGCTTGGGGTCCCCGCAAATCACCATGCGGCTGCCCTCGCCGAAGCGGGTGAGGAACATCTTCATCTGCGCGATGGTGGTGTTCTGCGCCTCGTCGAGGATGATGAAGGCATTGGCGAGGGTGCGGCCGCGCATGAAGGCGAGCGGGGCAATCTCGATCTCGCCCGAGGCGATGCGCCGCTCGACCTGCTCGGCAGGCAGCGTATCGTAAAGCGCGTCGTAGAGGGGGCGCAGATAGGGGTCGACCTTCTCCTTCATGTCGCCGGGCAGGAAGCCGAGGCGTTCGCCCGCCTCCACCGCGGGGCGGGAGAGGATGAGGCGATCCACAGAGCCGGTGATGAGCTGCGAGACAGCCTGCGCCACGGCGAGATAGGTCTTGCCGGTGCCGGCCGGCCCAAGCGCGAAGATGAGCTCGTGGCGGGCCAGCGCCTCCATATAGAGGCCCTGATTGGCCGAGCGCGGGACGATCGTCTTCTTGCGCGTGCGGATCATCACCTTGGGCGGCTCGGACACGTCATGGCGGATGATTCCATCGAGCGTCGGCTCGGCGGACATGGCGATCACCGCCTCGACCGCGCCGGCATCGATCTGCTGGCCGACAGCGAGGCGGTTATAGAGGCCCTGAAGGACGTCGCGCGCCCGCGCCGCGGCCTCTGCCGCGCCTTCGATCTGCAGCTTCTGACCGCGCGCGGCAATATAGACGCCGAGTCGGTTCTCGATTGCCACGAGGTTCTGATCATACTCGCCGAACAGGGCGCCGAGCAGATAGGGCTTGTCGAAGACCAGCTCCAGCCGGGCCTTTTCGCCGGCTCCCGCCTGGACCTGACGCTTAGGCACGGGGCCGACTCATTGCGCGAGGCGCGATGGGAAATGCTGTCATCGAGGGCTTTCATGCCAGAGGGGAGCGGGGGGCGACAAGGGGGAAGTTAAGCGATCGAGATATGGCCACCAAAGTCGCATGAGCGCACATGTCTCGATCTTTCTCTGGCGCCTATACTGTGGATTTGGACTATAAGAACTTGAGTATTGCCGGAGGCGTCATGGCATTCAAGGATCTTATATAGACGATCAAAGACGGCGTCACGGGCGTGCGCGAACTGGCCCTGGTGATCTTGATCGGGATACTGCTGTTCAATCCGCCTGTTCTAGTCGGCTGGCTCAAAAACAGCCAATTGGAAAAGGTCGGCGTTTTCGGAATTAGCTTCGAGGCTCGAAAAGAGGCCGAGGAGTCACGCGAAATGAGTCTTGCAGCAGTGGCCGATCTCCGCGCCGTCCAAGAACGGGCCAAGACTGCCGAAGCCAAAGTGGCCCAACTGGCGACAGCCCTGGAGCGAACAATGTCAGGAGTTTCGCAATCCGCAACCGGCGGCTCCGCGGCGGGGCCGTCCCCGGGGGAATTGCGCGAGCTGACCAAGAGGATCGATTCGGTAAAGCGGGATATCGCCGGTACCCGCGCTGCGGCCCAAGTGGCGCAGGTGCGGACGAGACAAGCCGTCATCGCGCAGACCAAGGCGCTCAAGTCGGCGGGGGGAGCCGTCGATGCGGAAGGTTGGGTCTGGGCGGGGCAAATCGATAGCCGGAGCGGTAAACTGCGCGATGTTGGGGAACCCGAGACCGTCGTGGCGCCGGCAACTTATGATATGACGCAACTCAAGGGCGCCCGGATTACATTCCGGGCATCGACGGACATTTATCAGGAGCCGTTTGACGGCGCGAGCCAGCGGAGCGCATTGATTGGCGTTATCCCAGCAGGTAGTACGGCAACGGTGATTGACGCTCGCAAGCTGCGTTTTGCCAGGCAAGGATTATCTGGTCGTGATCCGGACGACCAGATTCTCTGGCTTCGCATCAATCCGAAATAATCATTTCGGGGGTGCCGCCAGTGGGTGGCAAGGGGTGTCAGTTACGCCCGAACAGCCCCAGGTCGATCGATTCGCCGACAGCCTTCAGCCCGGCGTCGCTGCCGTGCAGATGGTCGCCCATATGATAGCCCTCGCGCATCTGCGTGGGGTCGACGGGGTCAGCGAAGGCGGTGTCGAGGCGGGTGATGCCGTCGAAGGCGCCGCTGGTCAGAATCCAGTCGTTGATCTTCGCGCGGGCGGCCTCGGCTTCCTCGCTCCAATAGGTGGCGCCCTTGAACGGGCCGATGGGCGAGCCGATCACCTTGATCCCCCTGGCATGGGCGCGCTCGACGATCTGCTTGTAGCCGGCGATCATCTGCTCGACGTCGATCTCCGGCTGGTCAAGACCGGGGATGCCGGGCTGCGAGGGGGCGCCGCGGCGACCATAGCGATTGCCGATATCGTTCACGCCTTCAAAGACGATCATATATCGGACGTTCGGCAGGCTCAGCACATCCTCGTCGAGCCGGGCGAGGGCGGCCTCGCCCATGCCGGGGCTCAGCACGCGATTGCCGCTGATGGCGGCGTTGGCCACTGCCCATTCCTTGCCGGCGGCCTGGAGGCGGTCCGCGAGGATATCCGGCCAGCGGCGATTGGTGCCGGGGGTGGAGCCGGCGCCGTCGGTAATCGAATCGCCGAAGGTGACGATGGTGCCGAGCGCGTCGGGCGAGTCCACCTCGACGACGCTGAGGAAGGCGCGGAAGCCTGCGGTGGAGGCGGGCTGGAACGGCTTGCCGACGAAATTGCCGGGAGGGGAGACGGCGAGCTCATCGAGGCCGGTCAGGTGGCAGGTGCAGGGGCCGGTGGCCTTGGGAAGATAGAACTCGACCTTGAGGCGGGCGAGATCGGGCACGACGAGGTCGACCATATCGCTGACGAACGGCGCGCCGCGTGGGATGATGGCCCCCGGCGCGCCGCCGAAGCTGAGCATGCGCGAGGTGCCGGGGATTTCCTTGCCGGCATCGTCGATCCGCACGAGCCGCGCGGCGCCGATGGCGAGCGGGGCGGGGCCGTAGCGGTTCGAGAAGCGGATGCGCAGGCGGGTGCCGCCTTCGCTGAGGCGCAGGATCTGGCTGAGCGTGACGTTCTCGAAGCTGGCGGCGGCGAGCGGGCCTGTGGGGAAGACCGGGGCGTGTGGGGCGGCCGTCCAGCTCGCGACCCATTCGGCGCGGGCCGGTGCGGCGAGGGCGAGCGTCGCGGAAATTGCGACGAGCGTGGCGCGGATCGACATGGACGGCTCTCTCCCTGCTGGCCGATCGTCCGTTGGTCGGGCGTTGGCTTTGCCGTCACCTAGCGCGGCGGCGCGGGGGATGCCAGTGGGGGGCGGGCGTCCGAAGGATGGCGGAGGGGCCGTCGCGCTCCGCCGAACGGAACCGCCCGCCGCCTCAGAGTCCCGACAGCGGCGCTCAACCTCCCGACAGGACGCCGTCATAAGTCGCGTCGTCGAGCGCCGCACCCGCACCCATGGCGACGCAAGTCAGCGGATTGTCCGCGATCTTCACCGGCAGTCCCGTGGCTTCGGCGATGGCCTCGTCCATGCCGCGCAGCAGGGCGCCGCCGCCGGTCAGGGTGATGCCCTCGTCGATGATGTCGGCCGAGAGCTCGGGCGGCGTCTCCTCCAGCGCGTTCATGACCGCGCCGACGATCTGGCCGACCGATTCCCGCAGCGCCTCGGCGATCTGCGCCTCGGTGATCTCGATCTCGGCGGGGCGCCCGTTGACGAGATCGCGGCCCTTCACGCCGAGCGTTCGGCCGGGGCCCTCGGGCATGGTGGCGTTGCCGATCTCCATCTTGACCCGCTCGGCGGTGATCTCGCCGACCATCAGATTGTGCATGCGGCGGATATAGGACGCGATGGCCTCGTCCATCTTGTCGCCGCCCACGCGCACCGAGCCGGAATAGGCGATGCCGCGCAGGGAGAGCACAGCGACCTCCGTGGTGCCGCCGCCGATATCCACGACCATCGCGCCGCGCGGCTCGGTCACGGGCAGGCCGGCGCCGATCGCAGCAGCCATCGGCTCGTCGATGAGCTGGACGCGGCTCGCGCCCGCATTGGAGGTGGCGTCACGGATCGCGCGGCGCTCGACCATGGTAGAGCCGGACGGAACGGCCACCACGATGTTGTTGCGCCGCTGGAGCAGGGCCGATCCGCCGAGCGCCTTGTCGACGAAGCGCTTGATCATCTGTTCGGCCACATCGAAGTCCGCGATCACGCCATCGCGCAGTGGCCGCAGCGCCTTCACGCCCTCGGGCGTCTTGCCCAGCATCAGGCGTGCCTCGTCGCCCACGGCCTTGATCTGGCGGACGCCCTGTACGGTCTCGATGGCGATGACGGACGGCTCATTGAGCACGATGCCCTTGCCGGAAACATAGACCAGTGTGTTCACCGTGCCGAGATCGATGGCGAGATCATGACCGGAAAGGCTGAAAAAACGGGAGAATTTCATAGACTTTACGCGCAACCCTCTTGTCTGGCCGTCATGCCGCGCGATCCGCGCCCCGTATCGGGCAAAGAGGCGAGTCGGTGTTTTCCGGGGACCATCGGCGGCGGCCCCGGATGCGAAGCCTAACATTCGCCGCAGGCTTGTCGAAGGCTTTCCGGTCCTCTTTGGAGCAGAGCGACCGGTGGAGCGCGGGCGCTTATGCCGGGTCGATGCCGAGGAACAGGGCCAGCGCCCAGCGGTCCGCATCGCGCACCAGCATGGTTTGCGCCTTTTCCGGTGGCAGCCAGAGCAGTTCATGCTCCGGCTCGCGGGCGAGTGGGGCGCCGAGCGTGACGTCGAAATAGTGGGCATGGACCGCGAAATGGCCACCGCGCGTCGAGGCGATATATTGCGTCGCGCGCGCGAACAGGCGGCCGACGATGGCCGTGTGGGCCATTTCCTCGGCAATCTCGCGCGCCATGGACTCGTCCGGCGTCTCGCCCGGCTCGATGCCGCCACCGGGCAGATAATGCCGCTCCGGCGCGACACGCATCAGCGCGAGCCGCCGGGCGCCATCGCGGATGAAGGCGTAAGCGCCCGGCCGATCGATATAGTCGATGCCGGGCAGGCGCTCGCCGAATTCGGGGATCATCAGGCCGCTTGGGCTGCGACCGGCGCTCCGGCAAGGCTGTTGGGGCCGGCGGAGAGAATGTCCACCTCAATCAGGTCGCCGATCTGCGCGCCCTCGGCCTCCACCACCACGGACTGAAGCCAGGGCGACTTGCCGATGAGCTGGCCGGGATAGCGGCCCTTGCGCTCCAGCAAGACGGTGGTGCGCTTGCCGACCGTGGCACGGTTGAAGGCGTGCTGGTCGGCGGTGATGGCGGCCTGCAGGCGCTTCAGCCGCTCGTCCATTACCTCGGCGGGGATCTGCCCGTCCATGTCGGCTGCGGGCGTGCCGGCGCGGGGCGAGTATTTGAAGCTGTAGCACTGCGCATAGCGCGTCTCGCGCACGATGCTCAGCGTCTCCTCGAAGTCGGCGTCCGTCTCGCCGGGGAAGCCGACGATGAAGTCGCCGGAAAGCGCGATATCCGGCCGCGCGGCGCGCACGCGCTCGATGATGCGCAGGTAGGAATCGCGCGTGTGGCTGCGGTTCATCGCCTTGAGGATGCGGTCGCTGCCGGACTGCACGGGCAGGTGCAGGAACGGCATGAGCGAGGGGAGGTCGCGGTGCGCCTCAATGAGACCCTGCGTCATGTCATTGGGATGGCTGGTCGTGTAACGGATGCGCGCCAGGCCGGGGATGCTGTCGAGCGCATAGGCAAGGCCGTCGAGCCCTTGCTTGCGGCCAGCCTCATCCTCGCCCGTCCACGCGTTGACGTTCTGCCCGATCAGCGTGATCTCGCGAGCGCCGGCATCGACCAGCGCGCGCGCCTCGTCGAGGATGGCGCTCCACGGGCGGCTGACTTCCGCCCCGCGCGTATAGGGCACGACGCAATAGGTGCAGAACTTGTCGCAGCCTTCCTGCACGGTGAGGAAGGCGGTCGGGCCGGAGCGGCGGGTGCGGCCGGGCAGCGCCTCGAACTTGGAGGCGGCGGGCATGTCCGTATCCACCGCCGCGCGGCCAGCCATGGCATCGTCGATGAGGCCGGGCAGGCGATGATAAGCCTGCGGGCCGACGACGATGTCGACGGTGCGGGCGCGGCGGCTGATCTCGGCCCCCTCGGCTTGTGCGACGCAGCCGGCGACGGCGATCATCGGCCGCGTGCCATCCTCGCGGGCGAGCCGGCCAATCTCCGAATAGACCTTCTCGGCCGCCTTCTCGCGGATGTGGCAGGTGTTGAGCACGACAAGATCGGCATCGAGGCTTTCGCTCACGGCACTCATGCCGCGCTCCTGAAGAAGCTCGGCCATGCGCTCGCCGTCATAGACGTTCATCTGGCAGCCGTAGGACTTGACGTGGAACGTCTTGGGCTGCCGGTCGGGAGGGGATTGGCTCATGCGCGGGCGCTATAGCCGCGATCAGGCCGGCGGGGAAGGCTTGGCGGAGCGGGGCTCGACGCTGAAGCCGATCACATGGAGGAGCGGATCATCCTCCCAGCGCTCGCCCGGCGTGCTGTGATTGACGTTCCAGTAGCGCGCGAAGAGGCGGCGCGCGCTGGCATCGAGGCCGGGCATGGGCCTTGGCCAGCGCCAGAGCAGGCCGCCGAGCAGTGGCCGGGCGCCCTCGGCGCGAATATCCCGTCGGG
>JAFKLU010000374.1 GCA_017304105.1 Sphingomonadales bacterium | reverse complement strand
GGACGAGATGAAGCGCCACCGTTGTGGCAACTTAGCTGTCGCGACGGATGCCGCCGACATCTCGGACATTCACGCCACAATTATCGGCATTTGACAGCAGTCATTCGTTCACAGCCAACCGGGTGGGACCAGGGTTGGCCCGCGCTGCATTCCAAATAGGTAAGCGCCATGGGGTTCGGCTTCCCAGGCGTGACCGTCATCGCGATGTAATAGAACGGTGCTTACGGGCGCGACGTTCCATTCTCGCAATGTCGCGGTGCATGCCGGGCATAGACGGCAGCCCACGATCCATGAACGAGCAGCAGGACAGGGTCACCGCGTGGATAGCGCGGGAAATCGTGCCACATGAGGGCGCGGTACGCGGCTGGCTGCTGAGACAATGGCGCGACGCCATCGACGTGGATGACGTGATCCAGGAATGCTATTGCCGGATCATCGAACTCGGCTCCATCGCGCACATTGCAAACGGCCGGGCCTATTTTTTCCGGTCCGCCCAATCGATCGCCATCGATATCGCGGGCCGGCGCAAGACTGCCAGTATCGTTGCCATGACGGAAAGTGAGTGGCTCGACGTCATGGATGAAGAGCCGCTTCAGGATCGTGCGCTGGAGGCGTGTCAGTCCCTGGAGCGCGTGAACGGGCTATTGTCGCAATTGACGCTTACGTGCCGCCAGGTGATCGAGCTGCGGCGCGTGGAGGGTTTGTCGCAGAGAGAGACGGCGCGCAGGCTGGGCGTGTCGGAAAATGTGGTCGAGAACCACATCGTCCGGGGCTTGAGGAAAATATTGAATGCGATCGCGAGCCAGGACGCGGACGCAGATGAGGAAGAGGAACGCCGGATTGTCCCCCCGCAAACCCGCTGACAGCGTGAACGAGATCGCGATCCGCTGGGCTGCGCGGACGGCCTATGGTGCACTCGCGCCCGAGGACCATGCCGAGCTCGATATATGGTTGGCGACCGACCGGCGGCACCGCGGTGCCTATGCACGCGCGCGCGCCGGCCTGCTGGTCATGGAGGATATGGTCGCCGCCGCGCCGCCGGTTTCCTCATGCATCAACGATAATGAGCGCGCGCTGCGCGGGACCAGGCGGTCACGGGCATGGTGGGCGCTTCCGGTCGCAGCCAGCGTGGCGGTGCTGCTCGGGGTCGCATCGCTCCCATGGTTACGCCCATCCCCGGTCGCGCCGGGCAAGCCGATTGCAATTGCGAGCGCGCGAACGATGGATCTGGCCGACGGGTCTGTCGCCACGCTCAGCCATGATGCCAGGATCGCTGTGGACCTCGGCTCCGCCACGCGTCGGATCACGCTCACCGCGGGCGAGGCGACCTTCAAGGTAGCCAAGGATCCGTCCCGCCCCTTCGTCGTCCAGTCCGGCGACGTTTTCGCGCAGGCAACCGGCACGGTCTATTCGGTCAGCCGGGTCGATGCGACCGGCGGCCGGGTGAAGGTACGCGAGGGAAGCGTGTTGGTCTGGTCGCGTGACGAGCGCGATCAGGCGGTTCTGCTGCACGCGGGAGGGGAATTGATCCTCAATCCCGGCCCTCCCGCGCCCCCGGGGTTGAGGGCAGCACGTCCGCTGCCGCCGCCTCAACTTGCCCAGATTTCGCTCGACAATGTGACGCTCGCCAGCGCGGCCGAACGCTTTAATCGCGTGAACGACGTGAAGATCGTCATTGCCGATCCCGCGCTGGGGGAGAAGCGCATTGTCGGCCTGTTCGCGGCGAACGATCCTGAACAGTTCGTGCGTGCGGTCGCCGCCATTCATGATGCCGATGTGACTCGCAATGGATCGAATATCGTAATAAAAATGAAATAATTATCTTTCTGAAAATAATATTCGTCGCGATGAAGGAATATTGATCACACAGCGTCCCAAGGTGTGAACCAACCATACACCGGGGGATTAAATGGCATATTCTTTCCGCAATTCTGCGGCCTCTTTCGTTTACCTGGCGGTTGCAATGGCATTGCCGACGGCAGCCCACGCCCAGACCCAGCGCTTCGATGTGCCAGCACAGTCGGCCTCGAATGGCGTGCGGCTGTTCGCCAAGCAGGCCGGCATTCAGGTCATCGTCTCCGGCGAAGCCGCTGAGGGTCGCAAGATCAATGCTGTTGCCGGTGTGCTGGATATCCGCACCGCGCTCGATCGCCTGCTCGCCGGAACGGGACTGGTCGTCCAGTCCTTCGACGGCCGGATCGCGATCCTTGTGGCGCAGGCTGCGGAATCTCGCGACACTGCCGGGATGGATGGACAAGACCTGTTCGTCACTGGTTCGCGCATCCGCCGGCCGGAAGTGGAATCCGCCATGCCGGTCAGTGTCGTGCGATCCGAGCAGATCGAGCGTCTCGGCGTCGTCACGCCTTATGATGCGCTGGTGCGCGAACCGGCCGTCGCGCCGGGTGTGGGGCCGCAGAACAGCCAGTTCACCATTGATGCCGGCACTGCCTCGGTCAGCCTGCGCAACATGGGCGTCAACCGCACGCTCACGCTCGTCGATGGTCGGCGCCGGGTAAGCGGGTCGGGCCGCTCATCGGCTGTTGATCTCAACATGATCCCGGTCGGGATCATCGACAGAATCGAGGTCGTCACCGGTGGCGCGGCGGCCATCTATGGTGCGGATGCAGTCACCGGCGCTGTGAACATCATCACCAAGAAACATGTCGATGGCCTCGAACTGTCGATGACCCAGGGCATTTCCGAACAGGGCGATGCCTATAATCTGGCGATCTCGGCGGCAGGCGGCGGCACCTTCGCGGACGGGCGCGGCTCGATGAGCATCGGCGGCACCTACATGAAGTCCACAGGGCTGGACTCCTATGACCGGGACTTTGCCGCACGCCGCCTCAACTATGTCGCCAATCCGGCCAACAAAGGGGCGAATGACGGTATTCCGGATCGCATCATCTCCTATGATTTCGGGGAATTCTACTATCAGTTCTACCCGACGTTCGTGCTCAACAACGTCAATTACGGCTATCAGAACGGCGCGGTTCGGCCGCTTTACGTCAAGACCCCGCTCGGCAATCGTGGCGAGTTCTACGGCGGTGACGGCGGCGGCGTCAGCGACATCCGCAACGTCAACGAAGGCCTGCCGTTGCGCACGCCGCTCGAGCAGTTCGCGCTCACCGCGCGCCTGGACTATGAGCTGACCGACGGAATCGAGAGCGTCACCCGTTTCGACTATGGCCGGACGGTCTTCGACAGCATTCTCGTCTATTTCCGCGAAGATAGCCGCGCGGTGTATCTGAACGGGCAAGGCACCCAGCAGGGCAGCCCCTGGGCTTATCTCGACAACCCCTATCTGCCCGATTCCATCCGGCAGATGATGGTCGACAACGGCCTGACCCGCCTCCGCATCTCGCGGGCCTATAAGGAATGGGGCGTATTCAACACGACCGAGGAGCGTAATGCCTTCACCTTCTCCCAGACATTGACGGGCCGTCTTGCCGGCGACCTGCAATGGGAGGGCTTCTATCAATATGGCCGCACCAAGAGCGATATGGCCTACAAGGACATGATGCGCGCATCGCGCTGGCTGGCGGCGCGTGACGTCATTGCCGATCCTGTGACCGGCGCCCCGGTCTGCCGCGATGTTGCAGCACGCGCGCAGGGCTGCGTCCCCTACAATATCTTCGGCACCGATGCGCCGACGGCGGAGCAGCGCAAATGGCTGTTCGAGACCCGGCGGGCGAACCGCGAGAACACGCAGAAGATATTTGGCGGAAACATTGTCGGCACGGCCTTCGCCTTGCCCGCTGGCGACCTGTCAATCGCCATCGGCGCCGAGCATCGTCGCGAGACACTGGAGACCTCGGATGATCCGCTCGCCCTTGCCGGCGACCTTGTCTATACCAACTTCGGCGCCAAGCAGCCGCGGATCGACGCATCCTTCAACGTCACGGAATTCTACGGCGAGGTCGTCGCGCCCATCCTGCACGATCTGCCCTTCGCACACCGGCTCGAGATTGAGGGGGCCTATCGCTATTCGGATTACAACACCATCGGCCGGACCGATGCGTGGAAAGTTGGCGCCACCTGGTCGCCCTTTCGCGGCCTTACCTTGCGCGGCGTGCGCTCGCGCAGCGTCCGCGCACCGAATTTCGGCGAATTGTTCGAGCCGAACACCGTCACTCAGTCCAATCTGTCCGATCCGTGCGAAGACTCCTTCTATTACGCCAATACCAACCGCACGGCCAACTGCCGCGCGCTGGGCCTCCAGTCACCGCCGCCCAACAGCCTCGGCCTGTCAACCGTCACGGGCGGCGGCAATCCCGACCTGAGGCCCGAGACGTCGAACAGCCTGACGCTGGGCGCCATCTTCCAGCCGCGCTTCCTGCCCGGACTTGATATCGCGGTCGACTATTGGCGGATCGATATCGACGATGTGATCACGACCTTCGGGGCGAACACGATCCTCAACTATTGCGTCGATCTGCCGACGCTCGACAATCCGTTCTGCGGACAGATCACCCGCGATCCCAACGATCCGGTCCGCTCTGTCACGGCCATTTCCACCCAGACGATCAATGCCTCGCGGCTTGAGGCGCGCGGTATCGACTTCAGCCTCGGCTATCGGACCGGGTTCCTTGGCGGACAACTCGGCGCCGATATCAAGGGCACGTATCTGCTCAGGCAGGAAACCCAGGCGGTACCCGGAATCCCGGCCAGCATCGTGCGGGCTATGGGCCGCTTCACCGATCCGCGCTTCCGCGCCTCGATGTTCGTCAACTATGCGCGCGATCGCTGGGAAGTGACGCTTGGCGGTCGCCTGCAGGGTGCCGGCGTCGTCGACCCAAATGTATCGCGGGAATATAACGACAACGATAACATTCCGGCCATCTTCTATGGCGACGCGTCTGTCAGCTTCACGCCGGCCGAAAATCTGCGCCTTACTCTGGGCGTCAACAATCTCTTCGACGTTGAACCGCCGTACAACCCGAGTACCGCCACCGGGGCCAACGGCTATTACGATGTCGTCGGTCGGCGGTATTTCATAAGTGCCAAGACCAAGTTCTGATCCGCACCGTCGCGACCTCTGAAATCCTTCTAAACGGGAAGGCCCCGGCTCATGCACCGCACCCTTGATCGACGTGACCTCATCCGGATTTTTGGATTGGGTGCGGTGCTCGCCGCTTCGGGTCGCCTGTTGGCGTCGCCTCTTGGCGCCAGCGGGTTCACCCATAAAGTCGCGAGCGGCGAGCCGGGGCCGCATTCCATGCTGCTCTGGACCCGCTTCGTCCCGGGGAGGGGGGACAGTGACGTCACCCTCATCGCCGAAATGGCCACAGACGCCAGCTTCTCGCACATCGTTGCGGGCGATCAGGTACGCACGGGCGCCTATCGGGACTGGACCGCAAAGGTTGTTGTCAGTGGTCTCGAACCTGGAACAGACTATTGGTATCGCTTCGTCGCGCCCGATGGCCAACGCTCGTCCATCGGGCGTACCAAGACGCTCCCGGTGGGCGACATCGGGCGGTTCAACCTTGGCCTCTTCTCTTGCTCGCATCTCTCCTTCGGCTGGTTCAACGCCTATCGGCACGCTGCGGACCGGGATGACCTCGATCTGTGGCTCCATGTCGGGGACTATATCTACGAAGACGGCGATTATCCGCTCGTTCCCGGCCGCCTCGTCGAGCCGATTCATGAAGCGATCGCGCTGGCCGATTACCGGCTGCGTTTCGCCTGTTATCGATCCGATCCTGATCTGCAGGCGCTGCATCAGCGCGCGCCGATGGTGGCGCTCTGGGACGATCATGAGACGGCCGATGACAGTTGGGAAGGTGGGGCGCGCAATCACCAGCCCGCAACCGAAGGGGCATGGGACAGCCGGAAGGCCGCGTCGATCCAGGCCTATCGGGAGTGGATGCCAGTCTCTGACGAGCCCTGGAGAGCCTATCATCTGGGCACGCTCGCCACCCTCTATCGCACCGAGTCCCGGCTGCTGGCGCGCACCCGCCAACTGACGGCGGCCGACCTCCCGCAGGGCAGCGATCTCGCGGCCTTTCGCGATGGGCCCTGGCGCGATCCCTCCCGGACCATGCTGGGCTCGGTTCAGGAGGCATGGCTCGACCGGGAGTTGCAGGCAAACGGGAAGACCAGTCGCTGGCAATTGCTCGGCATGGCCACCAACATGGGCGTGGTGCGCCTGCCGCTGAATGCAATCGACTGGCTTGCGCCAAATGCCGACGCCGCCGCCATCGCCGGTCGCAAAGCCGGCGTGCTGCGCAGCAAGGCAGGGCTTCCCTCCTCATTCGACAATTGGGGCGGCTATCCGGCCGCGCGCTCGCGCCTGCTTGCTTCGGCGCAGGAGGCCGATGCCGATCTGGTCGTCCTGACCGGCGACAGCCACAACGCCTGGGCGTTCTCGCTGTCCGAGGACGGGCGCCCGGCCGGGGTAGAGTTCGGCGGGCACAGCGTGACCTCGCCGGGCGCCGAGCGTAGCTTTCCGGTCGATCCGGCGAAAGTTGCGCAAGGATTTGTGAAGGCCAGCCCTGAACTGAACTGGGCCGATACCAGCCGTCGCGGCTATGTCATGATCGAGATCACGCCGGACGCTCTGACCGGAAACTGGCTGTTCATGCGCTCGACCGCTGTCAAGAATGCAACAGTGGCTGACACTCACCGTATGACTGTCGGCCGAGGCAGGCGGAGCTTTCAACCTGCGTAGTTCTCAACCTTGATTGTCTATCCTAGGTGTTTAGTCCCGGGCTGAGGCGATACGGGTCGATTTTGAATCGGTGCGGGTCTTCTGTCCAGATACTGGCAATATATTCGTAGGGCGTGAGGCCGCGGAGCGTCTTGAGGCGTCGGCCGTGGTTGTAGGCGTAAATGAACAGCTGGAGGTGTTGCCGCAGTTCGTCGTGACTGGCGTAATGGTATCGCTTGACGGTGGCGTCCTTGATGGTCCGGTTCATCCGTTCGACCTGGCCGTTGGTCCAGGGATGGTTCGGCCCTTCGACAAGCTCAGGAGAGCCTTGGTGAGGCGGTGCTCGATGCCATGCTCGCGGCAGATGCGATCGAACATGTGGACGCTGTAGCGCGCGGTCGGGCCGTCACGATTATGCGGCGCATGGCAGAACTGGACGCCGTTATCGGTAAGGATCGTGTGGATGTCGTAGGGCACGATCTCGATGAGGGTCTTCAGGAAGGCGCTTGCCGTGGCGACCGTGGCCTTCTCCTCCAGGCGCGCGAAGGCGAACTTGCTGGTGCGGTCGATCGCGACGAACAAGTGCAGACGCCCTTCGGCGGTCTGCACCTTGGGCGATGCCGATATGGAAATGTCCGATCGGATAGGCCTTGAAGCGCTTCTTCCCGACCGCATCGCCCTCCAGCGCCGGCAGGCGGCTGATGCCGTGGCGCTGCAGACAGCGGTGCAGCGATGATCGCGTCAGATGCGGGACGGATGGCTGCAAGGCATAGAGGCAATCGTCGAGTGGCAGGAGAGTGTGACGGCGGAACGCCACGACCATGGCTTCTCCCTCGGTCGTTAGGAATGGCCTTCGGCCCATCGGCGCATCGCTGACATGCGTCCGCTTGCGCCACTTCTGCACCGTCGTCGGGCTGATCCCATACCGCCCGGCCAGTGCTCTCACGCTCTCTTCACTATGCTGTATCGCTCGACGGACTGCCTCCGTCGTTCGGGCGCTGCCGTGTAGAAGCTGCCCCATAGCTCCTCTCGCCATGCATGATGGGCAATCGTACCACCACACCGCGGGATCAAACAGCTAGGAGCGATATGTGTCACAGTCTAGTTGGGCCGTCGCTGCTCGCCGTGGCCTCGACGCGCTCCGCCCACCCCCGCCGCATGCCGGTCGGCGACTGACCGAAGCGCCTGCGAAAGGCGCGATTGAAGGTGCCGACATCGCCGAAGCCCACCTCATAGGCCACATCGACGATCCGGCGACGGGAATCCGCGAGCAGTTCGAGCGCCCGCACCAGCCGTTGCTCGGTGAGGAATTCGCTGAAGCTGTACCCTTCGCCCTCGAACAGCATGTGCAGATAGCGCGGCGAGATGCCGAGCTGGGCCGCCACCGAGACAGCAGACAGGCCCGGCGACCCCAGCCCGCGCAATATGGCCTTCTTGGCGGCGGCAAGCCTCGCCGCGCGCAGGCCGCCGGTGGATGCCCGCTCCCTCCCTTCCCCGGTCGCCCCGATCGCGAGAGCGACGAGCTCGACAAGATGGCGTGCCGCAGCCCGCCCGACATCCGGCCTCATCGCCTCCAGGCCGAGCAGGGAGAGAGCGTAGCCGTGCAGCAGCCCGAGCCCCGGCGATCCGAGGGCCAGCCTGCCGGTCAGGCGATCGTCGATATCCGGCACCAGCGGCGCAAGCGCCTGGCGCGAGATCTGGAAGCTGAGCATCCGGTTGGTCTGCGACGGCCCTATGACTTTGATCGGCCTGTCGAGCGCCGAGACCAGAGCCTCGCCCGGCGCGACGGCGACATCCCCCCGGAGCGCATCCTGCACGAACAGGCCGTCGCGCGGGATGGTGAAAAGGATGTCGGACTGTCCGTCGCTCCGCATCGACCGGGTGCGCACGGCGCCCAGGGCGCTCACTGCCCCGCCCGTCAGGGCAACGCCCGGCAGAAGCATGCTGCGCGCGCGGACAGCGATCGGCGCGCCGTCAATTGGCGCAAGCTCGAAGCGCATCGCGATGCGGGCATAATAATCCCGCAGGAAGGCGTCGCGATCCTCGCTGGGGAAGCTGTCCGTGGAGAAATCGATCCTGTCGAAGCTCATGGAGGCGCTCGCGAAGGCAGGCCAGACGAAGGCAGCCGCGCCATATTGCGCCAAGCAACTTGTCCCGCAAGGGGCCTGATAACGCTGCAGACGTCTCGAATTGAGCCGCGACTTCACGATTCGCCGATCTGCGCTTCGCTGGGCGCCGAGAAGGAGGGGCAAGGGCAAGCTATCTGGCCCGGGCCGTCCTGTGGGAGTGACGCGCGACGAGCGGTTTCATGCCGCCTTGTCCGGGCGGCCGTCCTTTTCAGGTGGGGAAGTCCGCGATGTCTTTGAAGTTGATGCCACTTGCGGTCTTCGCCGCAGCTCTGTTCACCACTGCCGCATCGGCACAGTCGGACCCCTGGGTCGCCTATGCGACGGGCAATGGCGATACCTATCTGGCCGCATTCGATGAGAACATCGGTCTGCGCACCGGACCCGGCGCCTGTCCCAACGTTGGAGACAATATTGCCTTCGAGCATTTCGGTGGCGTGACCTTCGCGCCCGATGGCACCGCCTGGATCGCCTATGCGACCGGCAACGGCGATACCTATCTGGCCGCATTCGATGGCAGCACCGGTTACCGCACCGGACCCGGCGCCTATCTCAGCGTCGGCGAAAACATCGCCTTCGAACATTTTGGCGGCGTCGCCTTTGCACCCGACGGCACCGCCTGGGTCGCCTATGCGACCGGCAACGGCGATACCTATCTGGCCGCATTCGATGGCAGCGTGACCTTCGCACCCGACGGCGCCGCCTGGGTCGCCTATGCCACGGGCAATGGCGATACCTATCTGGCGGCATTCGATGCAAACACCGGTTACCGCACCGGACCCGGCGCCTATCTCAGCGTCGGCGAGAACATTGCGTTCGAACATTTCGGCGGCGTGACCTTCGCACCCGACGGCGCCGCCTGGGTCGCCTATGCCACGGGCAATGGCGATACCTATCTGGCGGCATTCGATGCAAACACCGGTTACCGCACCGGGCCCGGCGCCTATCTCAACGTCGGAGAGAATATCGCGTTTGAACAATTCGGCGGCGTCGCCTTCGCGCCGAACCCGCAGCCGGGCGGCCCGGTCCCCGAGCCGGCGAGCTGGGCGATGATGATCCTTGGGCTCGGCACGGTGGGCGCACGGATGCGCCGTCGGCACGGACTCGCCATCCGCTTCGCCTGACTCACAAGGCAGGCGGACACCAAGAAACCCGGCGGAATGTCGTCCTCAACTTCCGCCGGAGGTCTGCACGAGTGAACAACTGCTTTGCGAAGCGGCATCGAGCAGTCGAACGGCAGAGAGTGGCGGCGGCTGAGCAGCGGACGGGTCCCGCATGGTCCGGCGTGCCGCCACTTCCGGCGCATGTAGTCCGCCTCCAAGGCGCGGAGCTGGAAGTCGAGTGGGCCGGACTTACGCGTCCAGCCGTCAGGCGCGGGGGGGATGCCGTCGAATAGGTGGCCACCGAGATCCTGAGCGCGTCGCTGTCGTCCCTGGAGAGGAGCTTCGGCCAGGCGGCCTGCAGCTGGGACTCCGTCGGGGCGTCGCCCATCCCCGCCACGGGACCCGCGATCTGCCACGAGCGCAGCGCCGTCCAGTAGATCGTGCTCGCGCGGACGACCGGGCGCTCCTTAGCCTGATACTTCATCCAGCCCGAGATGCCGGAATTCTGAAGCTGCGGGACGCCCTCCATGAGGCGGAGGGAGTAGCGCCGCTCGACCTCGAACAGCCGGTCCCGGTCGAAGCGGCCTGCGGAGCTCTCGGCGAGCAGCTCCTGATATATGCAGCGCCGGGCTTGTGACCTGGTTGGCATTGATCCGCGCGTTTATCGCTATAGATCGACGCGGGGAGATGATGAGGAGCTTCGCTCCAGGTTGAAGGTGTTGGCGGCTGAACGCCGCCGGCTCGGCTATCGCCGGCTGCACATCCTGCTGCGGCGTGAAGGCGCAGAGGTGAACTGGAAGAAGCTCTACCGGGTCTATCGGGAGGAGCGGCTGACGGTGCGCAAGCGTGGCGGCCATAAGCGGGCTTTGGGGACCAGAGCGCCGATGGCGGTCCCACAGGGACCGAACCAGCGGTGGAGCCTCGACTTCGTGTCGGACACGCTGGTCGACGGGCGGCGGTTCCGGATCCTGTGCGTCATCGACGACTATAGCCGGGAATGTCTGGCCGTGATCGTCGACAACTCGCTCTCAGGTCAGCGCGTCGCCCGCGAACTGGACGCCATCGCGGAGCAGCGTGGCTATCCCTGCATGGTGGTCAGCGACACCGTCCGTGACGGATTGATCTGGGGGATAGCCCGTGCGTCTTCGCTGGCTTGGTCACGGCCTGCTGGCGAGCGTTGAGCTACCGACCATCCTGCCGTTCGTTTACGGTCTGACTATTTTCGTCGGCATGGCAATTGCCGATCTGACGATCAATCGCCTCGTGGCCCCACCACCGCCGTCTCAAGGCCCGCCTGCGCTGCGCTGAGCTCGCGCAGTAGACATTCCACCCCTCGTCCGCTGCTCACCTGCGTGCAGGCTGTGCCTGTGCGCGCGTCTGACATCCGCTTCGGATGGTCAGATGTCCAGTGAAGGTTTCACCATGTCTACAGATACAGGGCGCGCTCACTCAGCATTGAGCACGCAGCAGCCGGTTCTGCATGGAAATCAATTTGAAGAGAAAAATCCAATGAGGACTTCCCTGCTAGCAATTTCCGTTGCGCTGGCTGCGCCCACCCAAGCTCTTGCTGCCGAAGACGAAGCACCGTCTGCTGAGACGATCGTCGTTACTGCCCCCAGGATCACTGTTTTGGACAAGACCTCCGCACCTGAAGATGAACATGCCACCAGCCCGAACGGCGCTGCTTTCATTCCCCGCCAGCCCGGCGCAGCGCTAGTCGACAACGGAGCACTGTCCGGTCACCCGGCCGCAACGACCTGATGAACAAACGGCGGGTTTTAGCGATACGTTTCGAGCGGTTGAACGTCGGCAATGTTGGCGCAAACGGCCTGCGATCACCCCTCGTTTTGGGCAGTGTTCATCCATCGATCGCCCGATGCGAGATGCTCACCATGGCTGCAATTAGAGCAAACAGCGCGCCCACAATCAGACCGATGCGCGGCGCAAAATTCAGCGTTGTTAAGGTGAACAACGCTGTCATGAGTACGGCGCCCGCAGTCTGCCCCGTCAGCCGCGCCGTCCCCTGCATGCCGCCCGCGGCGGCGCTCCTCTCCGGCGGGGCGGTGAGGAACATCGTCCTGTTGTTCGGGACATTGAACAGCCCGAATCCCACCCCGCAAATTGCCGCGAACAGGACGAGCGGCGCGGGGTTGCCCTTTAGAGGCCACAGCGCCGCGATTGCCAGGCCGATCGCGAGGAGTGTCGCGCCGCCGGCACAGAGCCACGCCGCAGGCAAGCGATCCGCGAGACGGCCGGACACCGTCGCCGTTGCCGCGACGCTGAGCGGCCAGGCAGTCATATAGAGGCCGGTCGCGAGCGTTGACTGCTGAAGCCCATATTGGAGGTAGAAGGGCAAGGCCACGACCCCCGCCGTTTGACCGGTGAAACAAATGACCGAGGCAATCACCGAAGTCCGAAATGATTTCGAGCGCAGCAGGTCGATCGGAATGAGTGGCGCAACTTTCGGCCTCTCGCGCCGGACGAGGGCGAGCAGGGACATTGATGCGACCGCGATTGTCGCCCAGCCGAGGACCGGTCTCTCGATGGCAAACTCCGCGCCCAGCACCATGGCGCCGAACATGAGGCTGGTCAGCGCCATGCTTGGTACGTCCAAGGGCTGCGATGACGGCCTGGTCGATGGCAGCAACTGGCTCGCGACAAGCGCGACGCACCCCACAGGGAAGTTGATCACGAACAGCGATGGCCAAGAGGCGTGCGAAAGGATGAGGGCCCCCACGGTGGGTGCCACGGCGGTAGAGAGGGCGACGGTCAAGGCGTTCCAGCTGATGACACGACCCAGCTGATCATGAGGGACGGTGAAACGCAGAAGCGCGACGCCCAGCGCCATAACGGCAGCGCCGCCCAGCCCTTGTAGAAACCGCGCCGCCAGCAGCAAAGGGAGCGTCAGCGCGAGCGAACAAAGGACGGACGCCGCCGTGAACAGCGTCACGCCCGCGACGAACACGCGGCGATAACCCAGCCGTTGGCCGAGCGCCGAGCATGGCAGGAGCGCCATCACGAGAGCAGCCTGATAGGAGGTGATCACTAGCACAGCCGATGCGGGCGTCACGGCCAGCGCCTTGGCGATGTTCGGAAGCGCGACATTGGCCATGCCGGCGTCGAGCACAACGAGAGCCATAGCCGATAGTACGGCGACGACCGCGATTGGCCGCCGATGGCGCGGGATGCCCGCGATCGCGTCTGGATTGGCCACCGCCTGTGATGCGGGAGAGCTTCCCATCATGCTTCTGGCATCATGTGAAGCGGGCGCTCAGCAGGCTCCGGGCGCGCCGTCCAAACGCCGTTTTGCTCGATATATCTAGTGACTTGGTGGTGCACCTTGTCCTCGACCCGCAGGTCTCTCTCGGTGAAGCGGAAGAGCAAAGCTGAGTCCGAAAGACAGCGCGTGTCGTGAATGTCGCCGGGCAAATAGACCTGGACCTGTCCAGCCTGCACGCGCGTTGCATCCCGCCGGACGAGGCGAACACCGGTCCTGGGATCCTCTACGCGGGTATAAGTTCGCATTTCGATCTCGCCCGACTGGACAGCGTACATCACCCAGGCCCGTCCGTGGTCATGCGGGGGGCGAAACAGGCCCTGCTGCTCGGTGTGCGCGAGAAGAACAAACCCGTGGTCTGGATCTCGATAAAGTTCCTGATTGGCTGGCCTTTCGCGATGCAGTGCCGCAAGCCAGTCCTCTGATGGCGCAGCGTCAAGCAGCGCTTCGGCCTGTCGTTGGCATTCTTCGATCAGTTCGGTCGACAACGGCCGCCAGGCTGCATGCACGTTCTGCGTGAAAGTCGATAATGCGGTCATGGCACTTCCTCCGTCAAATTGACGCAGACGAAGCTATCGAGCGGGCAGAAATGCGGAAGGCGCAGCGATTGCAATCTATTGCTGCATGAGATGCAATCCACAGAAGAGGGTGATATGTGCACTCCATGTCCACGCCCGATCTCAATCTGCTCGTCGCGCTCGACGTCCTGCTGGCGGAGGGCAGCGTTGCCAAGGCCGCGCGCCGGCTTCGAATGAGCCCTTCGGCAATGAGCCGAACCTTGACGCGGCTCCGGGAAACGACCGGCGATCCCCTGTTGGTGCGCGCGGGACGCGGCCTAGTCCCAACACCGCGGGCAATCGCGCTTCGCGAGCCCGTTCAGCAGGCTGTCGAGCACGCCGTGGCGCTGCTTCGGCCGATCGAGACGATCGATCCGGCCAAGTTGTCCCGGACATTCGTGATGCGGGCGAGCGACGGCTTTGTGGAGAGCTTCGGGCCTACCTTGCTTGCCATCCTGGCAGTTCAGGCACCCGGTGTGCATCTACATTTCCTGCAGAAGCCGGACAAGGACAGCGGGCCGCTTCGAGACGGACAAGTCGACCTCGAAACCGGCGTCATCGAGGACACCACCGGCCCTGAAGTCCGAAGTCAGGCGCTCTTCGAGGACCGGCTGATCGGCCTCGTCCGGCAGGGCCACCCTCTCGATACGAGCAAGGTCAGCTTGCGCGCCTACCTCGATGCCCAGCATGTGCTGGTCTCTCGCACAGGTTTCGAGGAGACCTCCGTGGATCTGCCGTTCCTACCAAGCGACCTTACCCGCCATGTATCGACGATCGTCGGGGGCTTTGCCGCCGCCCTCTCGCTCGCCCGCGCATCCGACTTGGTGGCAACGGTTCCGGATCGCCACACGCGCGGGCTGCAATCGGGCCTTTCCTCCTTCGAGCTGCCGCTTTCGGCGAGGCCGTTCACGGTTTCCATGCTCTGGCATCCGCGCATGGATGCCGATCCTGCACACCGCTGGTTGAGAAGCTGCGTGCGACAGGCCGTCTCTGCTCAATAGCGCGCGGCACAGGCGCACCGGACGGCAGTCCTGACGGGAAGAAGGCGCCGCTTGATCTAATTCGAGATCGCGGCGCCGATTGTCCAGTATCACCTTAACGGAACATCCCGTACCAAACAGCCTCAGAGCTCCTTGGGGTCTCCCGCTTCGCCGGCTGTCCGGCATTCGAGCCGTTGATAAACCAACGTCAGCTTTCGGGTTCGATAACCGCACCGCTGATCGTTCGAAATGTTGGCGGTTGCAGACGCGGCGGCTGCTTCTTCCGGACCGGCGTCTCCCGACCAAAATGCGACGTTCACCGGCTGATTTTCGATTGACAGTTTCTGCTGGAAGCTGCCGTGAGCGATCACGTGGCCATGCAGCCCCCATATGCTCCTCTCGATGTTCAGCTGCCAGGATCCGAAACTGGACAGCGGATTTTCTGCCGTAGTTGCCACAAGGCGTGCGAGTTGAACTTGGTTGTGCGTCGAACATTTCCTAAGGTCGACCAGCGGAAGGGCAGGCGCTCCGCCCGCACGATCATTGACGCCGCATCGCGGTCAAGGAGCCCGGATGCCGGACTTTTCGCCACAGCAAGCAGCATCGCTGATGCAGGACTCGCTGGATCGCGTGCCGCTCTACCGCTGGTGGCGCAGCCATATCGTCCGAAGCATCGATCATCCCGCGGTGGTCGAGAAGATCGTCGCGGAGAGCGGCTGGTCGCCGCGCTATCTATTTATGACGATGATGTCGGCGGGCATCGCGGTGCTCGGACTGCTGCTGTCGTCGCCAGCGGTGGTGATCGGAGCGATGCTAATCTCGCCGCTGATGAGCCCGATCCTTGGCCTCGGCTTCAGCCTCGCTCTCTTCGACTTTGGCGAGATGCGTCGAGCGCTCATCGCGCTCGCGGCAGGGTCCGCCTGCGCGGTCGCATTCACTGCCCTGATCGTGCTCATGTCGCCGCTTCAGGCTCCAACCGCCGAGATCATTGCGCGCACGCGGCCCAACCTGTTTGACCTCGCGGTCGCGCTGTTCGCCGCACTAGCTGGCACGTTCGCGATCATTCGTGGTCGCGGCGACACAGTGGTTGGCGTGGCAATCGCCACCGCCTTGATGCCCCCGCTCGCGGTCGTCGGCTATGGCGTCGCGACCGGCAACCTCCCGGTCTTGGGGGGCGCCTTCGCGCTGTTCGTCACCAACTTCGTGACGATCGCGCTGTCGGCGACGGTAATGGCGCGTTTCTACGGCTTCGGCCACGCACTTTCGAGCCAGCAGAGCTGGACGCAAACGGTGGTGCTCATCCTCGTGTTCGTCGGCATGGCCATCCCACTCGGGCTGTCGCTCAAGCAGATTGCGACCGAGGCTGTGACAGTGACGCAGGTACGCTCGTTCCTCACCGATCGTTTCGGCTCAGACGCGCGCGTTACCCAACTCGATGTCAATTTCGATGCTTCGCCGATCGCCGTGCGATCGGTCGTCATCACGCCCCGGGCGAAGATGCAGCGCACGTTTGCCCTGCAAGGCGAGTTGCAGCAGCGGCTCGGCCAGCCGGTCAAGCTGCAACTTGACCAAGTGCTGCTCGAACCCGGCGCCGGGGCGATCGATGCGCAGCGCGAGGAATTGCGGCAAGCCGGCGACGCCGCAGCGATCGAGAATGCGCGGATCGCCGCGCTCGCGCGCATGCTCGGGCTTGCCGCCGGCATTTCGAGCGACGCGGTCACGATCGACCGCGACCATCGCCGCGCCAGCGCGGTGGCCGCGCCCCTGCCTGGCGCGACCGTCGCGGCTTACCGTGCGCTCGAGCAGCGCACGCACGCCGACATGGGGGACTGGGAGATCGCAATCACGCCTCCGCAAGGGCCTTTGCCATTGATCACCTTCGCCGACGATGCAGACGCGCTCGATGCCGGAGCGCGCGAAGCGGTGCTGACATCGGCCTGGGCGGCCAAGCGCTGGAATATGCAGGCGTTGGCGGTACCTGGATTGGTAGAGAGTCCACCTGAGCGGCCAACTCTATCGCAGCGCCGCGCGGCAGCGATCGCAGCTATCCTGCGGGACGAGCGCGTCACGCCGCTGTCCGCACCGGCGGCCGGGCAATCCTTCCGCCTCATTCGCAGCGAGGAAACCACGCAATGATCGCTGGTCTCGCTCTTACGCCCTTGGATGCAGCCGCAATCCTGATCGTGCTCGCCGCGTTGCTCGGCTATCTCAACCATCGCTTCCTCAAGCTGCCACCCTCGGTCGGCCTCACCATCATGGGGGCGGTCTCCTCGTTGATCGTGATCGGCCTCGACCGCCTGCTGCCCGGCAGCACGATGGGCGACGACGTCGCGCGCTTCCTGGCCGGCATCGACTTCCACACGACGCTGATGGACGGGATGCTCTCGTTCCTGCTGTTCGCCGGCGCGCTCCATGTCGACTGGAGCCAGATGCGGCGCGGACGCTGGCCGATCCTCGTCCTCAGCACGATCGGCGTGCTGATCTCTACGGCGCTGGTCGGCGGTGGCTTCTTCGGCCTCGCACGGCTGATCGGGCTCGACATCGCGCTGATCTGGTGCCTCGTATTCGGCGCGCTGATCAGCCCGACCGACCCGGTGGCGGTGTCGTTCTCGGTCTCGCCATCGGCTGGATCGCGTTCCGGATGATGCGCTCGATCGACGAATACAAGGTCGAGGTGATGATCAGCCTCGCGGTGGTGATGGGCGGCTATGCGCTGGCCAGCACGCTGCATGTCAGCGGCCCGGTGGCGATGGCGGTGGCAGGACTGCTCATCGGCAATGCCGGCGTCGCCTACGCAATGAGCGATGTGACGCGCGACTATGTGCACAAATTCTGGGCTCTGATCGACGATATCCTCAACGCCGTCCTATTCCTGCTGATCGGCCTCGAAGTTGTCACCATACCGGCCGATCCGCGCCTGCTGCTCCTCGGCGTGATGGCGGTCCCGCTCGCATTGCTCGCCCGCGCCATTTCGGTGCTGATGCCGCTACGCCTGATGCGGCCACTGCTCGACCTCGGACCGATGGCGCCGCCGACCCTGATCTGGGGCGGCCTGCGCGGCGGCATCTCGATCGCGCTGGTGCTTTGCCTGTCGAGCGAAGCCGCGCGGCCGGGATTGCTGGAGGCGACCTATATCGTCGTGCTGTTCTCGGTCATCATTCAGGGCGGCTCGATCGAACGCGTGCTCCAGCGCTTCGCGCACCGGTCGGAGACAGCATGAGCCCGGCTGCGCTCAGCGCGCTGATCCTGGGGGGCGCACTCATCCTGTTTGTCAGCGAGAAGGTGCGCCACGATCTCGTCGCGCTGATCGCATTGTTCGCCTGTCTCGCGGTCGGTCTCGTGACCCCCGCCAAAGCATTCCTCGGGTTCGCCGATCCTGCCGTGCTCGCGGTCGCGGCGATCCTCGTGGTCGGCCGTGCTGTCGAGCTGTCGGGCATCGCCTCAGCCATCGCCAAGGCGCTGATCCCGTCGCGTGCGGGTTTCGCCATTCGCCTGACATTGCTGCTGGGAGTGGCGATGTTGCTCTCGGCCTTCATGAACAACATCGCGGCGCTAGTCATCACCATGCCGATCGCGACCGAGATCGCGCGGGATTCGCGGCTGCCATCCACAGCGACACTGATGCCGCTCGCCTTCGCGACCATCCTTGGCGGCATGACCACCTTGATCGGCACGCCCGCCAACCTGATCCTGTCCTCGGTCCGTGAGACCGAGCTCGGCGCGCCGTTCGGCTTCTTCGCCATGACCCCGGTGGGCGTCGCGGTGTCGCTGCTCGGCCTTGCCTATCTGGCGCTGGTCGGCTGGCGGCTGCTGCCGATCCGTCAGGGTGCCGAGGCTGCCAAGCGGGCGCCCTGGCGGGTGTTCGAACTCGCCATTCCCGGCGCGGGTATCGACCGCGCCGCGCTCCTGCCACGGCTGCGCGAGGGCCGCGCCCGGTTACTCGCGCACTTTCGCGACGGTCGGCGCGTCGAGGATGGCTATGCCGAGGGCGATCGGCTGCTGATCCTGTCGCGCGAGAACCAGTGGAACGTCGCCGAGGCCAGCGGTCTCGAGGCGGGCGCACACCTCACGCATGGGGCGGATGCGGTAACGGCCCGGGTGGCGGTGGCGCACGGTTCGATCCTCATCGGCCTGGGCT
>JAFKLU010000373.1 GCA_017304105.1 Sphingomonadales bacterium | reverse complement strand
GCCGATCAGGTGCGGCGTACCATGCGTGCGCTTGAAGATGAGGAAGGCCGGATGCAGCGGATCACGCTCGCGCGCGAGGAAGGCGCGCGCGTCGTCCAGGCCATAGGGCCAGGGCGCGGTGGCGAGATTGCGCACGATCGCTTCATCCGCGATCGCGGCGTGAAGGGCCGTCGCGTCCTCGGGCCAGCCGGGCCGAAGGAGCAGTCTCTGGGTGCGGGCGAACATGTCGGTCTCTCCTGTCCGCTGCGGCGCATGCCGTGCGTTGATGACGATTTGGCGACAACCTTGGCTACCCCCCATGGGTCTTGCCGATAACGGGCCGAGCTTGCCTTGGATCCAGGGAGACAACAAAAAAGGGAGGAGGGGCGACCCCTTCTCCCTTGGCTTCGTGGCTGCCGGTTACCCGGCCGCCAAGGGATCGCCCTGCTGGACGATCCCGTGCATGGAACGTCCGATTATTCGGCCGCTTCGGCCATCATGTCGACCGACACATATTTGCGGCCGAGCTTGCCATCGTGGAATACCACGCGGCCTTCAGCGAGCGCGAACAGCGTGTGGTCCTTGCCGATGCCAACATTGCGGCCCGGATAGAACTTGGTGCCGCGCTGGCGCACGAGAATATTGCCGCCAAGCACAGTCTGGCCGCCGAACTTCTTCACGCCAAGGCGCTTCGATTCCGAATCGCGACCGTTGCGCGACGAACCGCCAGCTTTTTTATGTGCCATGGTCTATACTCCTCGAATCTTCTCTAGCGCTCTCAGGCTTCGACAGCCGCGGGAGCGGCGTCGTCAGCCTTCTTGGCGGCTGCCTTCTTCTTCGGCGCTTCGCCGCCGATCGACACGATACGAAGGATCGTGTGCTGCTGGCGGTGGCCGTTGCGACGGCGATAATTGTGGCGGCGACGCTTCTTGAAGACGATCACCTTCTCGCCCTTGGCCTGGGCGATGATTTCGGCGGAAACCGACAGCCCCTTGCTGTCCTTGATCTCCGAGCCCTCGCCCGCGATCAGGACATCGTCCAGCGTGATGGTGTCGCCGGCTTCACCAGCGAGCTTCTCAACGACGATCTTGTCTCCGGCGGCGACGCGATACTGCTTGCCGCCCGTACGCACGACAGCGAACATGGGCTATACTTCTTTCGCTCAAAATGCTTGGCGCAGGCATGTTCTGGCACAGCCAGGTGCTGCCAGCGCGGGAATGTGGCCCCTTAGTGAGGGTCCGTGATTCTGTCAACGGCGCAAATCCGGGAAAACGCGCGCAGCGGCCGGTTCAATCCGGCATTGGCCCCAGATAGCGCCCGCGCGGACGGATCAGCGCGCCGGTCATAGCCTGCTCGATCGCGTGCGCAACCCAGCCGATCGCCCGGCCGAGCGCGAACAAGGTGAAGGGTGCATCAGACGGCAAACCGAGATGTCGGGCAAGCGCGCACAGAGCGAAGTCGATATTGGGCGCACGGCCCGTGGCCTCGACGACGGACCGACCAAGATCCGCCATCAGCGGATCGAGCGCGATTCGCCCGAGCAGCGCCGTCGCGCGCGCATCGCCCTGCGGATAGAGCATATGGCCGAAGGCGGGGATCTCGTGCCCCGCCGCCAGCCAATGGCGCAGCGCGGCGTCCACGCCATGCTGCTCCGCCTCCCGCACCAGCATGGCGAGCGCGACCCCAGCCGCGCCATGCAGCGGACCCGAGAGCGCGGCAAGCCCGGCGAGCAGGCTGGCCTGGATCGAGGCGCCCGTGGAGGCCGCGACGCGCACGGCGAAGGTCGAGGCGTTGAGATCATGGTCCGCGATCAGCACCAGCGCCCGTCGGAGCAGGTCGGCGCCCTCCTCTCCCACACCCCAGCCCATGGCGAGCCGCCGGTGCAGCGGCGCCCCCGGCTCGGGCAATCCGAAACCGGCAGCGATTCGCGCCACCGCCCGCGCGCCGTCCACGCCGAGTTGGGCCGGCGCGCGGCGCAGGCTGGCGGGGCTGCGCTCGATGCCCTCGGCCAGCGCGGCATAGGGGCTGGCGAATCGGCGCGGCGCCTCATCGGCGAAGCAGGGCGCCTCCTCCTGCTCCCAGAGCAGAGCGGCAAGCTGCTCGACCGTCCACGTTGCCGACAGGGCGACGGCATCCTCGCCCCGATAGATCAGCCGTCCGCGCTCGATCGTCGAGATGCGGGTGGGAATGGAAGGCTCGCCCCATGCGATCGCGCTCGCTGCGATGGCATCCGCCTTGCGCGGTCGCTTCTGCCGCTCGGCCAGCCGGGCGATGTCGCCCGCGTCATAAAGGCTGCGGCGGGGGTCGGCCGGGTCGGGCCGCGCGCCGATCCAGCCCCGGCTCACATAGGCGTAGAGGGTCTGCGCCCGCACCCCCAGCCGCTCCAGCGCGTCCGCCCGTCCCATCCATTCGGCCATAGTTGATTCACTTGATCAAGATTGATGATTGCCGGTCCATGCATCATGTCGGCGGCATCGAAGGTCAAGAAGGAATTGCCTGATGAACGCTGGACTTGAGGATGTGATCGCCGCGCAGACGGTGCTGTCGGATGTGGACGGCGCAGCCGGGCAGTTGGTCATTCGCGGCCATGCGCTGGGGGAGCTGGCCGCGAGCTGGAGCGTCGAGCAGGTGATCGGCCTGTTGTTCGACGGCTTCTTCCCCGATCTGGCCGATCAGGCGGACGTGCGCGCGCGCCTCGGCACGGCGCGGGGCGAGGTCCATGACCACCTGAACGACCTGCTGCCCGCGCTGGCCCGCCTCGGCGCTTATGACGGCATGCGAGCCGGCATCGCCCTGCTGCCCGACGGCGACTCGATCGACGATGCGCTCCGCCTCGTCGCCGCGCCCGCCGTGCTGCTACCCGCTATCCTGCGGCTGGCGCGCGGCGATGCGGCTATCCCGCCGGACGCCGCCCTCGCCCATGCCGCCGACATGATCCGGATGCTGACCGGCGCGCCGGACGCGCCGAAGGTCGCCGCGCTGGAGACCTATCTCGCGACCGTCTGCGATCATGGCCTCAATGCCTCCACCTTCGCGACGCGCGTCGTCGCCTCGACCGGCGCGGGCCTCATGTCGAGCGCGCTGGCCGGCCTCGGCGCGCTCAAGGGCCCGCTGCATGGCGGCGCGCCCGGACCGGTGATCGACATGCTCGATGCCATTGCCGCGCATGGCGATGCCCATGCCTGGCTCGGCAATCTGGTCGACTCGGGCGGCCGCATCATGGGCTTTGGCCACCGCATCTACCGCGTGCGCGATCCGCGTGCCGATGCGCTCAAGGCCGCCGTGCGCCGCCTCTCCGGCAAGGCGGGAGACGCGCGCCTCGCCTTCGCCGAACAGGTGGAGCAGACCGCGCTCGACGTGCTCAAGGCGCACAAGCCCCACCGCGCGCTGCAAACCAATGTGGAGTTCTACACCGCCCTGCTGCTGGAGGCGGTCGGCTTCCCGCCCGCCGCCTTCACCGGCGTCTTCGCGGCTGGGCGCATGATCGGCTGGCTCGCCCATGCGCGTGAGCAGGCGATGACCGGCCGGCTGATCCGGCCCAGGTCGCTCTATGTCGGGCCGCAGGCGGATCTGGCGGCCTGACGGCGGGAGGCGCGCCGGGGCACCGCAAAGAAGGCGCAAACGGAGCGTTGAACCTCCCCGCTCTCCTCCTTACATGCCGATCATCATGCTGCGCCGTCTCGCTGCCTCGCTCGCCCTGCTCGCCATCGCCCCGGTGCCCGCCGAGGCGCAGACGCGCGGCTATCCCTCGCTTGCCAAGCGGCCGGTGGAATCGCGGGACCGCACGGTGCCCGCAGCCCAGCCGGTTCAGCCCGCAGCGCCTGATGCCGCACTCGCCACGCAGGTGGAGACGCTCGGCAAGCAGGCCGCCAGCGGCGATGCTGCCTTCCAGCAGCAGATCGCGCAGGGCCGCAAGACGGCAAGCGCCGCCACCGGCGCCGCGCCGGCCAGCGAATCATGGGTGGCCGCCGAGATGACGATCAGCGCGCTGGACAGTGCCCGTTATGAGAGCGTCGCTGCCCTTGCCGGGCTGGATACCCTTTATGTCGACAAGCAGGACAATGCCGATGCCGCGCGTGTGACCACGGACCTCGCCACCATCGATCCGGTCCGCACCCGCGTCCTGGCGCTCGTCGATGCGCAGAACGACGCGCTCGACAGCCTCAGGAAATCGCTCCGCCAGCCCTGAGCCTCCGTGGATTCAGCGGGAACTGACGGCCTCAGCCCCGCTCAGCGTCCAGCGCCCTCAGCGCTTCGATGTGCATCTCGGCCTCATGGACATAGCCTTTCACGCCGCGCTGCATGCCGAACTTGTCGGCCTCAGACAGCGCGCGCATGAACTTGGCGGGCCGCCCGCTCCAGAGCTGGCCTGCGGGCATCTTCTTGTTCGGCGTCAGCATCGCGCCCGCCGCCAGCATCGCGTCCCCTTCGATCTCGCAGCCGTCCATCACGATCGCCCCCATGCCGACAAAGGCGCGATCATGCAGGATGCAGCCATGCACCAGCGCCATATGGCCGATCAGCACATCGTCGCCGATGATCGCCGGGTGACCGCCATCGCCGTAATCCGTCTCGACATGGATGACGCTGCCATCCTGCACGTTGGTTCGCGCGCCGATGCGGATGAAATTGATGTCCGCGCGCAGCACGCAATTATACCAGATGCTCGCCTGCGGCCCGATCTCCACATCACCGATGATCGCACAGCCCGGCGCCACGAAGGCGGTGTCATGGATCTTGGGCGTCTTGCCATTGAGCGGCAGGATCAGGGGCTTGTTCATCAGGCTTCCTCGTTGCGTGGCGACCAATCGGCACGGTCCAGCCGATAGACCATCGTGGGATTGTCTTCTGGCGGATAACGGAAGTCTATATAGTCAAGATCGGCGCGCCGCGTCATGCCCAGCCGCTCCATCAGCCGCCAGGAAGGCCGGTTGCTGAGCGATGTCTGGCCATGAACGACCGGCATGTCCCACGCCCCGAATGCGAGCGCCAGCACGCCGTTCGCCGCCTCCATGGCATAGCCCTGCCCCCAGGCATCCTGACGCAGCGTCCAGCCGATCTGCGGCTGGTCCCGCAGCTCCTCCGGCGCGTCGTGACTGTCGACCAGGCTGATCCCGCACTGGCCGATCAGCGCCCCGTCCGCCTTGCGCTCCAGCAGCATGAAGGAGAAGCCCTGCGCGTGCCATCCGTCCGCCATCCGCGCGAAGCTCTGCGCGATCGCTTCGGCCGTGCGCGGTCCGCCGAGGCAGGCCATCACCGCCGGGCTGTTCATGTGCGCGGCCCAGACCTGCTGATCGCCCGGCTTCTCGGTGCGCAGGATCAACCGCTGCGTCTCGGCGATAGCCCTGCTCATATCATTCTCTCCGTCATTCCCGCGAACGCGGGAATCCAGTTGCAGCCTGTCCTCACGGCGCGAAGCCGAAGCTGGATTCCCGTATTCGCGGGAATGACGACAAAGGAGCCGGAACATATGGTGGCAGGATGCCGGTTCACCGCGCGATACTGTAGGTGATGTGGCGCAACAGCGGACTATCCGCCGGGAGCGCGGGATGGTCGAAGTCCAGATCCTCGTGCCGCGTCATGCCGAGTCGCTCCATCAGACCCCAGCTGCGGCTGTTGGCCGGCACGGTGATTGCCCAGATGCGGTCCTCGTCCAGATTGGCGAACCCCCAGGCGAGGCTGGCCTGTGCCGCCTCACGCGCATAGCCCTGCCCCCACGCGTCCGCGCGCAATCTCCAGCCGATCTCGACGCGGTTCTCGATCGGGGTCTTCTCGGGCCCTGGCTTCAGCCCGCAAAAGCCGAGCATCGCCCCGTCCGCCCGCCGCTCGATCGCCCAGAAGCAATGGCCGTGCTTTGCTTGCCAGGCATTTTGACGATCGATCGCCGCCTGCGCATCGAGCGGCGGCCCCAGATGTTCCATCACCGCCGGATCGCGGCACATCGCCAGCAGCGGGGCGTGATCCTCCTCGCGCCAGGCGCGCAGGATCAGTCGCTCCGTGCCGAGCGCGAAGTCAGCCATTCAGCAGCCGCGCCGCATCCAGCGCATGATAGGTAAGCACACCCGTGCAGCCCGCCCGCTTGAACGCCATCAGCGTCTCGAGGATCAGCGCATCCCGATCGCCCGCGCCGACGGCTGCCGCCGCCTCGATCATCGCATATTCGCCGCTCACCTGATAGGCGAAGACCGGCACGTCGAACGCGTCCTTCACCCGCGCGACGACATCGAGATAGGGAAGGCCGGGCTTCACCATCACGCTGTCCGCGCCCTCGGCAATGTCGAGCGCGACCTCGCGCAGCGCCTCGGTGCCGTTGGCGGGGTCCATCTGATAGCCCTTCTTGTCGCCCTTCAGGATCCCGCGCGACCCCACGGCGTCGCGGAACGGGCCGTAGAAGGCGGAGGCATATTTGGCGGCATAGGCCATGATCTGGACATTCGCGTGCCCCTCGGCCTCCAGCGCCTCGCGGATGGCGCCAATGCGCCCGTCCATCATGTCGCTGGGCGCGACGATGTCCGCCCCCGCCGCCGCCTGATTGAGCGCCTGGCCGACCAGCGCGTCGACCGTCGCATCATTGACCACATAGCCCGCCTCGTCGAGCAGGCCGTCCTGCCCGTGCGCGGTGTAGGGATCGAGCGCGACGTCGGTCAGCAGGCCGATGTCTGGCACCGCATCCTTAATGGCGCGGATCGCCTGACACATGAGATTGTCCGGATCGAGCGCGTGGGCGCCATCGTCGCTGCGCTTGTCAGCGGGGGTGTTGGGGAACAGGGCGAGGCAGGGAATGCCCAGCGCCGCCGCATCCCGCGCGCGCGCCACCGCGAGATCAACCGACCAACGCGACACGCCCGGCAGGCTGGCGATCGGCTCCTCGACGCCCTCGCCCGAGGTGACGAACAGCGGCCAGATGAAATCCGCCGGGGAAAGGCGATGCTCCGCGTGCAGCGCACGGCTCCAGGCCGAGGCACGGGTGCGGCGGAGACGAATGGCGGGATAAGCGGGCGCGGGAAAGCTGGGCATGAAGGCGCATTAAGCCTCCCGGCGCGCGCATTCAACCACGGCTTCTCAGAGCGAGAAGCGCACGTCCATGAGCGCCCGGGCGACTTCCGGATGATAAGCCGCCCAGACCGGCAGCAGCGCAGCGCCGCCGGCGGAAAGCCCGCACATCACATAGCCCACATAGATCAGCATCGGCGCATGGGCACGCCCCTCGCGCCTGTTACGCGAGGCCGATGACAGGACAAAACTCAACAGCGCGCTGTAGATCAGCCCCGCGAAAGCCAGCATAGCTCACCCTATTTTTCGAAATGTCGTCCTCCCGCATCCCTGTTTGCCCGATGCGGCGAGTCCTGCCCTTCGATTACCCTATGCCGGTTAATGCCGGGTGTCGGCACGAGCCGCAACGCGAAAGCCGCCAATTCCCCGGCCCTGACACTCGGTTCGTCTCGAATGTCCGTCAGGCCGCGGCAGCGCGGCGATGTGCCAATGCGATTGGAATGGCCCGCGTCCCTTGCTAGAGGGCGCCATGACCGACACGCCCGCCCCGATCGACGGCATCAAGGACCATCCCTTCGATTCGGCTCTCTCCGAGCGATACCTCGTCTATGCGCTCTCCACGATCACGGCGCGCTCCCTGCCGGATCTGCGCGATGGGCTGAAGCCCGTGCACCGGCGCCTGCTCTGGGCAATGCGGCTGCTGCGCCTGGAGCCGAGCGGCGCCGCGCCGGACGTGCTCGTTGCCAATCCCGCGCGCAACAACACGGCTTACAAGAAGTGCGCCCGCGTGGTGGGCGACGTGATCGGCAAATATCACCCGCATGGCGACCAGTCCGTCTATGATGCGCTGGTCCGCCTTGCGCAGGACTTCTCGCTGCGCACGCCGCTTGTCGACGGGCAGGGCAATTTCGGCAATATCGACGGCGATAACGCCGCCGCGATGCGCTATACCGAAGCGCGCCTGACGCAGGCCGCGGCCGATCTCATGGACGGGCTCGATCAGGGCACGGTGGACTTCCGCCCGACCTATAATGGCGAGGAGGAAGAGCCGGACATCTTCCCCGGCCTGTTCCCCAACCTGCTGGCAAACGGCGCCTCCGGCATTGCGGTCGGCATGGCCACCAGCATCCCGCCGCACAATGTGGCGGAGGTGATCGACGCCGCAGGCCTGCTGATCGACAATCCCCACGCCGACCACGAAACGCTGATGACGCTGATGCGCGGTCCGGACTTCCCGACCGGCGGGCTGCTGGTGGATCCGCCGCACGTCATCTCGGAAGCCTATGCGACCGGCCGCGGCTCGATGCGCCTGCGCGCGCGCTGGCACAAGGAGGATGAGGGGCGCGGCACCTGGATCGCCGTGATCGACCAGATTCCCTATGGCGTGGCCAAGGGCAAGCTCATCGAGCAGATCGCCGCGCTCATCTCCGACAAGAAGCTGCCCATTCTGGCGGACGTGCGCGACGAATCGGACGAGGTGCTGCGCATCGTGCTGGAGCCGCGTGCGCGCACTGTCGATCCGGACGTGCTGATGGACAGCCTGTTCCCCCCGACCGACCTGGAGAACCGCTTCCCGCTCAACATGAACGTGCTGGGCGCGGACCGCACGCCGCGCGTCATGGGCCTCAAGGATCTGCTGCTCGCCTGGCTGCAGCATCAGATCGAGGTGCTGGTCCGCCGCTCGCAGCACCGCATCGACCAGATCGCCAGCCGGCTGGAGCTGCTCGACGGCTACATCATCGCCTATCTGAACCTCGACCGGGTGATCGAAATCATCCGCACCGAGGACGAGCCCAAGCCGGTGATGATGGCCGAGTTCACCCTTACCGACCGACAGGCCGAGGCGATCCTCAACATGCGCCTGCGCAGCCTGCGCCGCCTGGAGGAAATGGAGCTGCGCCGCGAGCGCGACGAACTCGCCAAGGAGCGCGAGACTCTGGAGAAGCTCGTCGCGGATCCGAGCCGCCAGCGCCGCCAGCTCAAGAAGGACCTCGCCGACCTGCGCAAGCGCTACAGCCCCGAGCAGGGCATCGGCGCGCGCCGCACTGGGCTGGAACAGGCGGGCCCCACGCGGGAAATCCCGCTGGAGGCGATGATCGAGCGCGAGCCGATCACCGTCATCATGTCCCAGCGCGGCTGGATCCGCGCGATGAAGGGCCATGTCGATCTCTCATCCACCGAGACGCTGAAGTTCAAGGAAGGCGACGGCCCCTCCTATGCCTTCCATGCGCAGACCACGGACAAGCTGCTGCTCGCGGGCTCCGACGGGCGTTTCTACACGCTGGGCGCGGACAAGCTGCCGGGCGGGCGCGGATTCGGCGAGCCGGTTCGGCTGACCATCGATCTGCCCAATGAAACCGACATCGTCGCGCTGCTCCCCGCGAAGCTGGACGGGCGCCTGCTCCTCGCCGCGAGCGACGGGCGCGGCTTCATCGCCCCGGTCGCCGAGATCATCGCCGAGACGCGCAAGGGCAAGCAGGTGGTGAACCTGAAGGACAAGGCCGTGCTCAG